>CAXUNV010000095.1:999-11559 GCA_964252355.1 uncultured Chthoniobacterales bacterium
GTCCATCTCCGGCGCCAGCTTTCCCAAAAGCGTCGGATCACCCACGTAGGAGCCGGTGGGGTGGGGGAACTCTTGGCCTTCGAGATCCCAGACGATCACGCCTTGGGCGTCGCTGCTCCGCAGGTTGCGCAACGTGCGCTCGGCCAAGGCCGACAGGCGCGCTTCGAAGAGGCTCCGCCCCTCCGGAGTGAAGACGTCGAGCTTCTCATCGCCAAACCAGCCGCGAGGGTTGCGCGGCCAGCCGGTGGCGTCACGCGCTAAAAAAAGCGTGCCGATGGGGCGCCGATCGTCCCAACGCAGGCGGGGCGGGTGCAGGAGGCGGTAACCGGTCGGCCAAAGCGCCGTCTGGGCCGCGAGCAGGCCAAAACCGGCCAGGACCAAAGCGCCAAGGACGAGGTGCGTCCATTTGACCGGCGACCTCTGGAAGGGTCGCCTCATCCCGTCAGGCCGGCTGCGGCCTCGGCAGGTGGTCCCGGCCTGCACCGGTCATGGGCGTCCGTCAGAATTCGTAACGGGTACCGCTGTCGCCGACCAAAAACAACGGGAACTCGGAGATGCGCCCACGCACCTCGGTGAGACCGAGGTCAAGCCCAAGCCAATTGTAATAGGCCAAGACCGCAGACTCGCGGTAGGTCAACCACTGCGACGCTCGTCCGTGCTCAAAGAAGCGAACGAAACGTTTGTAGCTCGGGCCGACCGTTTCGCCGCGTTCCAAACGCATGGCCGTGTAGACCAAGCGCGACAGAAACTCCCATTCGGTAAGCCAATCCTCGCCCCGCGCCGCGGCACGGGTCTTGAGGCGTTGTTTGTCCGAGCGACTCAATTCAAGGAGGACGAACTCTTCAGTGGGCATGGGCGCTGAGACAAGCATCGGACGTTCCCGCGGCGCCTTTAGCGCTGGCTCGGCGGTGCGAGTGTCGCCGGTCCAGGAATGCGTCGCGTCGCGAACTGCAGGCATGAAGACGTTGGCTTCCTACCTGATCACCGCCGTGTTCCTGCTGGTTTATGCGGCCACGCCCGGCCGCGCGCAGGCACCCGCGCAGTTGGTCGTGTTCGGCGACAGTTTGTCCGACACCGGCAATAGTTTGGTGGCTGCGGGTCTCCCGCAACCCCCTTACGTCGACGGCCGCTGGACCGACGGGCCGAACTGGGTGGACTACTTCGCACCGCTGGCTGGGTTCCCCGCCCCGGGCGCCTATCTCCGGACCGGGGGCACGAACTTCGCCGTCGGTGGTGCGACCTCAGAGTACGCCGCGGGCGAAGTCGGGGCCTACATCGCCATCTCCGGTTGGCGCATTCCCGCCAACAACCTTTACCTCCTTTGGGTGGGCGCCAATGATTTCCGGGCGGGCCTCGCCCCGTCGCAGACCCTCGATTACATCAGCAGCGAAGTCGTGAGCTTGGCGTTCGCCGGCGCACGACGCATCGTGGTGCTGAACATCCCCGACATTTCGCTCACGCCGGACGTGCGGGCTGCCGGCGGGCCCACGGTCGCCGCCGCCCAAACGTTCGTCGCCAACGTCAATGCCAGTCTGCCCAGCCGTTTGGCGCTCCTGAGTGCCGTCTTTGGGATCAACGTGACGTCCATCGACGCGAACGCGACGTTCGTCTCGGTGGTCAACACCCCTGGCGCGTACGGCTTCGCCGATTCGATCGACGCCGCTTTCAACCCGGACACGGGCGTGGTTCAGCCCAACCCAGACTCGTACGTGTTCTGGGACGGCTTTCACCCGACCACGCCGGTGCACCGCTTGGCCGCACTGGCGATCCTCAACGCGCTCGGGAACGCCGCGGCAGCGCCGGTGCCCCCGTCATGGACCCAGCCGGCGGCGTACCTTTCGCGGTGACCACGGGCAAGGGGTTGGCGCGAATGAGCCGTCTTGCCACGTGGGCACGCCATTGGACCGGTAGACGTCGCGCCAGGACTTCGCCCGCGAATCGGTCTGCGCCACGCCCCGCCGTCGCGGCCGGGAACCGCGCACGTTGGTATGCGCTGGGCTTCGGCGTCGGGCTGCTTGGCTTGGGTTTACCGGCGGCGTCTGCCCTCCCGCCCGCGCTGACCCGCGCCGCCGGCGCGGTCCTCGAGGTGGATGCCCTGGGCCCAGACGGCAACGTGCTGCGCACGGCCACCGGCTTCTTCGCAAACAATCGACGCACCATCATCACCGCGCGTTCCTCCGTCGAGGGCGCGGCGCGCGTCGTCGTCATCGGACCCGACGGGCGCGGGCGCGACGTCGCGGTGGGCCTCGACGCCGGACCAAGCCCCCGGCTCGTCTGGCTACGGTTTTTTGGCGCCGACCTGCCTGAGGCGGCCGTCCTGCCGCTCAATGACACGCGGTTTCCGCCGCCGGGGGAAAAAGCGGCTTTCCTGACCTTGAACGACGCCCGATATCCCCGCCCCGGCGAAACGGTGTTTGTCTTGGGGCGACCAAGCGGGTTGCCCGGGATGGATGCGGATCCGCCCACCCCGGGCGTGTGGGACGGCCTTGCCGCCCTGCGGATGAGTGCGGCCCTGTTGGCGAGTGCGAATGGTTCGCCGGTCGTCGACGCAGAAGGTCGCTTGCTGGGAGCCGCCGAAATTGGGCCGGAGCGTGACCCCACCGTCTGCCGTCTGCTGGCGGTCACGCCGGAGCCGGCCAACAAGCCTCCGGAGGCTCCGCTCGCGCTTGGAACCGGCGAGCACCCTCACCTGGCCGTCGCCGAACCGTCTCCCCCAGCCGCCCGCTCGGCGGAGGGCGACCGGGTGCTCCTGTTTGTCCAGGCGTTCGTGCAGTCGTGGAACTCCGGGCAGCCCGAACCCGAAACCGCCTTCTACGCAGACCGGGTCCGTTACTACGGCCGGGAGGTCAGTCGGGCCGCGGTCATCGCCGACACCGCCGTTTACAACCGCCGTTGGCCCCGGCGCACGTTTCGGCTGGTGGCAGAACCATTCATCGAGGAGGGCGATCCGGCGCGTGCCCGCGTGAGCGTCGCCTTCACGGTGGAGAACGGCGGCCGGCGCGTCGAAGGTGAGGCGAGTTACGGGATGGAGATCGTGCCCGCCGGGGATGGTTGGCGCGTGGCGGCCATGGAAGAGGACATCACCCGGAAGATCTCTAAACCGGTGAGCAGCCGTTAGCGCCGGGCCGGAAGCGTCTGGTCTCCCATGGCGAACCGGATGGGCGACGCCTCCAGGCCAAAACCGGCCGGACCTCGCGGTAGCCTCCAACCAGAGACCCGTCACCTCACCCCCCTGCCTCCCGCCGATTCGTCGGCTCGTCGGGTCCCAAGCCATGCTCCTTCAGTTTGGCGTAGAGGAATTGCCGGTGGATGCCTAACCGCCGGGCGGCCTCCGCCCGGTTCCCACCGGCGCTGCGGAGGGCGCGCCCCAACAGCGCCCGCTCTAAACGCGCCGTCGCTTCAGCCCAGGGAAGGGTGAGCAGCGCGTCGAGCGACTCTTCGAACCCACCCGAAGGCGCGCCGGTCGTCGCCGGCAGGGGGAGGTCGGCGTCGTCCAGCACGACGCCACGCACCGTGACGATGGCGGCCTGCAGGACGTTGCGCAGTTCGCGCACGTTGCCCGGCCACGCGTACGCGAGCAGTGCCTGGGCGGCGGCAGGCGAGAGGCGTTTTGGCTCTGCCGGAACGAGTCGGCGGAGGAAGTGCTCGGCGAGGACTAGGATGTCTGCCCCGCGCTCGCGCAAGGGCGGCAGGACGACGCGGACTACGTTGAGCCGGTAGTATAGGTCTTCGCGGAAGGTTCCTGCCTTGACCAGCGCGATCAGGTCCCGGTGCGTGGCCGCGACGATCCGCGCATCGACGGCCATCGGTCCGCTGGCCCCAACCGGGATGACCGCGCGCTCTTGCAAGGCGCGCAGGATTTTCGCCTGCATGGGCGGGGACATGTCCCCGATTTCGTCCAAAAAGAGGGTGCCACCGTCGGCCTCTCGAAACCGGCCCACGCGCGAACTCGCTGCCCCGGTGAACGCGCCTTTGACGTGGCCGAACAGTTCGCTCTCCAGCAGCTCGGCCGGGATCGCGGCGCAGTTGACCGCTACCAACGGCCTTTGGGCGCGCCCACTGTGACGATGGAGCGCCCGGGCCACCTCTTCTTTGCCCGTGCCGGTCTCACCTTGGACGAGCACGGTGGCCTCACTCGGCGCCGCCATGCCGATGAGCTTCTGCACGGCGCGCATGGCGGGGCAGGCGCCGATGAGGCGGTCTTCGTCCTCTTCGCGGCCCGCGCCCTGGGCGCCCTCGGCCAGGGCCGGAGCGCCCGGGAGGGTGCGTGGCCGACCGAGTGCCCGGCCCAACACCGCACTCACCTGCTCGCGGCTGACCGGTTTGGCAAGGTGGTCGAAAGCGCCCAGCTTCATCGCCGCGATGGTGTTGGCGCTGTCGGCGTAGGCGGTCAAGATGATGACGGGCAACTCGCGGCACGCCGGGTGATCCGCGTGCAGGCGACGCAACGTTGCCAACCCATCCGCCCCGGGCATCCGCAGGTCGAGGAAGACCGCGTCAAATTTGCCGCACTCCTCGCCGCCAGCCGCCCCCAGCCGCTGCAGGGCGTCTTCACCGGAGGCAACCTCCACCGTTTGGTGACCGAGGTCACCCAAGGTCTCGGCGAGGCCCTCGCGAAAGCCGGCGTCGTCGTCAACGAGCAGCAGGCGCGCCATGGCGAGGGAGGTCGAGGATGAAAATTGCGCCGGTCCTTCCGTCGGAGGCGATTTCACAACGCGCGCTGCCGCCGTGAGCCTCGGCGATCTCGCGCACCAAGCTTAAGCCCAGGCCGACGCCGTCCGCACGGGTCGTGACGAACGGCTCGAAGATGCGTTCAACCTCACCGGCAGGTACGCCGGGGCCGGTGTCGGCGACTTGGAAGCGGCAACGATCTTGACCGACCTCCGCACCCAACGTGACGCCGCCGCCCCGAGGGGTATGCTGGAGGGCGTTGTGCAGGAGATTCCCAAGGGCGCGGGCGACCCCTTTTTCGTCAAAGCTCCACGCGGCGCCCCCGGCCGGCGCCGGCGAGAGCGCGAGCGAGACCCCGGCTTGCGTCGCGGCCGGCCGTACCTCCTCCAAGCGGGCCTGCAGGAACGGCGCAAGCGCCACGGGTTCGGGCCGGATCTGCGCGGTGCGGGTGAGGAGGCGCAAGGCGCCGAGCAGTTCCTCGAGACGGCCGACTTGGGCGAGCACCGCCCCGAGCGCGGCCCGAGCGCGCTCCGGTTCGGCGGCGGCAAGGCCGTTCTCGGAGCGCAGCCGCAGGGCGGCCAAGGGATTGCCGATCTCGTGGACTAGGCCTGCGGCCATGCGCCCGAGCGCGGCGAGCCGGTCGGCGCGGGCCAAGTCGCGCCCGAGCCGGGCGGAATCCTCACGGGTGGCTTTGAGCCGGGCGTTGAGGCGGTTGAACGCGGCGACCACGCGATCCAGTTCGCGCTCACCGGTCGGTGCGAGCGCAGGCAATTCTTCCAGCGGGGTGGAGGCGATCGCTTCGGCCAACGCCGCAACCCGCCGCGTCCAGCGGCGCAACAGACGCAGCAACCAGAGGCCGCTGCCGAGCGCGAGCAGGAGGAGAATGCCGAGCGCCGTGGCGAGGCGCTGCAACGATTCGCCGACGTCGAGCGGAGCGCGCGTCATCGTCCAGAGCGCCAGGTCGGAGGGCGGACCGGGGAGCGGGCTGGCGTGGAGCAAAAGCGAGGCGCGCTCGCCGTCTAAACGTTGGTGGACCGGGCCGCGCGCTGCCAGGGCGGCCGCGATGGTCTGGCGGATCCGGGGCAGTTCGGCCTGAGGCAAGTCCGTCTTGCGCGCGGCTCCCTCGTGGGTGGGAAACGCGTAGGCCAAGGAGTCGTCCGCGTCGCGCCAGAAACCGCCCTCCACACCCGGGTACGGCGCCAGGGCGACGTCGAGCAAGGCGGCGAGGTCGGTGCGAACCTGTGGGTCGCCCACCGGCAAAGGTTGACCCTCAAAGGTGAGCCGATAACGCTCGAAGCGCCGGGCCATGTCCGCAGACGCTTGGTCCAGACGCTGCTCGCCGAGCCGCAGCTGCGCGCCGACGCCCCCCTCAAAAAGCCCAACGACCAAGAAGGCCAACGCGCCGCACAACGCGAGGATTAAGGCCCAAAGCCCGGTCAGGGCGAGGCGCAGGGAAAACGTCATCCGCAGGGTTCGGGAAACTAGAATTTGGCGATGATCGCCACGCCGATCACCATGAGCAAGGCGCCTAACCCACGCCAGGGATTAAAAGGGTGAACCTCCGCCCGTAAGAGCCCAAAATGGTCGATCGCCAGCGAGGCGAGAATGGCCGCCGTCACGTTCAGGCCCGTGTAGGGACCGGCACCGACTTCGCCCACGAACTTGAGCCCGGCGTAAACCGCTGCCGCCCCGACCAAACCGGCCAAGGGTGCCCACCAGGGCATGTTGGCGACATCCTCGGCGGACGGCAACGGCCGGGGTACCACCGCAACGGCGCAGGCGAAGAATGCCACGATTAGCGCGAAGGAGACCAGGGAAGCCAGCCAAGGATTCTTGAGCGAGCGGTAAAGTTGAGCGTTCATTGCCGAGCCGCACGCCTGCAACAGCCCACCGACGATGATGAAGAGGTAAACGCCAACTTTCATGGATGACCAAGGGGTTGCGCGCCTCCGCCCAGCCACGTCGAACCCAGCACCGCCAGGACGAGCGCCACGGGCGCGACGACAGCTCCCACCTTCAGAAATGACCACGCGGAGACGTCCTCACCTTCTCGCCGCAAGGCGATCAGCCAGAGCACCGTGGCCAACGATCCTGTGACGGAAAGGTTTGGCCCGAGGTCGACCCCGATGAGCAGGGCACGACGCAGACTCTCGGCCACCGGGGTGCTGTGCACGGCGGTGCCGGTGATCAATCCCGAGGGGAGATTGTTGACCACGTTGGAAATTGCGGCGATGCCGAACGCGCCAGCCAAGTCGGCCGCCCAACCAGGCAGGCGACCCAGTTCTTGCAAAGCGGCGTGACTGGCGCGCAGGGCGCCCGCGGCGTTGAGCGCCTCCACGACTACAAAAAGTCCGGCCACCAACGGCAACACGCTCCACGACACGCCTCTCGGAACCTGCCACAGCGCCCGACGGTCGCGGCACGCCACCAAGATCAAGGCCACGGCGGACGCGCCGAGCGTCGGTCCGCCCAGATCCGCCCGAACGGCCGAGGCTGACAGGAGTGTCACGACCGCAAAGACAATGCCCACCAGCGCCAGCCATCCGCCCACCGACAGCCGTGCGGGTTCGGTCAACCGTTTCACCTCCCCACGCAGGTCCCGGCGCGTGCAGACAAAGAGTACCGCGCCTGTGCACACGATCGATAACGCAGAGGGGAGCGCGAACGACCGCAGCCACTCGGCCAGCGGCGGCATGTGCCCGCCGAAAAGGACAAGGTTGGCTGGGTTAGAAATCGGCAGCACAAAACTGGCGGCGTTGGCCACCAGGGCGCACGCCAGAAGGTGGGGCAATGGCTTCGGCACCTTGGCCGCCTTGGTGGCAGCGAAGACCGCGGGAGTCATGACCACGGCAGTGGCGTCGTTGGAGAGGAAGATCGTCACCACCGTGCCGACGGCGTAAATCAGCCAAAAGAGATGGGTTGGCGATCCCTTTGCCGCGGCCACGGCCAGGGCTGCGCACCAAGCAAAGACGCCTTCGCGCCGGGCCAATTCCGACAGGATCATCATGCCGGTGAGAAACAGGTAAACGTCGGTGCCCTTGGCCACCGCGCCCAGCGCGTCGCGCCACGGCAGCAGCCCGAAGACGACGAGGACCAGCGAGCCCGCCGCGGCCCACACCCCCTCGGGCCAGTTACGCGGCCGCACCAGCACGCAGCCGACCGTCGCCGCGGATATCAGCCAGACCGACAGCGTGGGCAGCGGGAAGGCGAACTGGCTTAGCAGGAAGCTCATCAGAGGAAAAGCGGGTAGAGGGGTCAATCGAAGGTCATGCTTGCCACGCTGGTGACGAAAGCACGGCACTCGCGCCATGGGGCGACTATGCCGCGGTTGGGTCGGACCGCGGCCCGTGGTCACCTTTGGTGGTGCCCGCAGCGTTCGCCCGCTCACGGGTCTCCGGCATGAAGAGGGCAAAGAACGTGAACGCAGCGCAGGCGATGATTGCCAGCGTGAGGAAGCTGGCGCGGTAGCCGAAACCGGCGATCACAAACCCCCCGACTAGGTTGGACCCTCCGGCCCCCGCGCCGGTGGCCAACGCGACGAGCCCTTGGGCAAGGTTGAAGCGGCCGGTGCCGCGCATCAGATCGGCTGCGATGACGACCGAGATCACCCCGAAGATGCCGGCCGCCACGCCGTCGAGTAGCTGGATGGCGACCACGCCAAAAGGGCTGTCCGTCAGCGTAAACAAAAACCCGCGTACGGGTAAGATGCCGAGGGCGACGAGGAAGATGGTCTTGCGTCCGACGCCACGTTTCATTGCCCAACCGACCATGGTGGCCACGCCCACCATGACGAATTGGGCGGCGATGATGCAGGCGCTCAGTGCCTCGACGTCCGCGTCCGGGTGCTTGAGCGCGAGGACTTGGCCAGCCATCGGCAGCATCGCCGCGTTGCCGAGGTGAAAAAGGACGACCGAACCGAGGAAGACGAGCAGGTCGCGTTTTTTGCACAGGTCCTGAAACGGCATCGCCCGTTTCGGCTCGCCGCCCTGGCCCTCGCCGCCGCGGGCGAGTTCGTGGTCGATCTCCCCTGGCTTGATCAAGCAAACGGTGGCCGCGCTGACGACGGCGAAGATGCAGACGAGGTAAAAAATCCATTGGTAGCCGAAGCGTTGGCCGAGCAGCCCAGCCAAGGCGGCCGCGACGAAGTTGCCACCGTGGTTGAAGCTTTCGTTGCGACTGATCCGCGCCGGTAGCAATCGGCGGCCGACCAGCCCGAGCGAGAGAGCCGCCAGCGACGGCGGGATGACGGCGGAGGCGGCGCCGAGCATGGCCTGTCCGGCGAGGACCGTCGGCAAGTTGGGGGAAAAAATCATCAGGAGGCACGCCGCCGCGACCAGCAGGCCGGAACCGGCGACGAGCAAGCGTTTCCGGCGGGAGGTGTCGACCCACCACCCGGCCGGGATCTGGCAGATCGCTGCAGCCAAGGAGGACGCGGCCAGCGCCACGCCGATCTCGCCAGGAGGCCAGTGCTGTGAACCTTTGAGAAAAACCGCGAGGTACGGACCGACGCCGTCGCGCACGTCGGCCATCAAAAAGTTGAGCGCGTCGAGCCCTCGCAGGCTCCGCGCGGAGGGCATCGGTTTCTCCGCGCCAGGTTGGCGGGGGGCGGCAGCTGTGGGGTCGGGCGGGTTCATTCGGCAGCTCGGCGGGACACTGCGCATGGCAATCGCCGTGCCAGCCCGCCTGTCGAGTGGCCTTCCTACGGGAAGCTTCAGCCCAGGTCACGCCAACCCGGACCGCCGCGGTTCGGGTCGGATGATCGGCGGACGTCGGCTGTCCGCGATCCGGACGCCCGACGTCCGACGCCGTGCGGCAGCGGCGCGCCCGGCGAAGCGTTCAAGGGAGCGACTGACGTCCAGTCCGCAGACGCGCGCTGTCCGCTTTGCACACACCTTGGAGGTGCAAGCACGTCAGCCTCGTGCTGCAAATCGCGCAACCCGAGAGGGTTAGGAACATTGGCCCGACTGGCACGCAACCTGATAACTCATCCGGTGGCTAACGCCACCGCCGGCGTTTGGCCGCCACACACCCAGCAAACCAGATCCCATGCCATGAATTCACATCCCAAACATCCTTACCTCCTTGTCGCGCTTGCGGCGGTTAGCTTGCTCACGGCGGGCTTCGGCGTCAGCCAACTTGGAATCGCGCAAGCCCAAAACGTCCCGTCCCCGACCGACCCGGCCGGGCTACGCGGCAAGGAGCCTGCGCCCCCACCTTTGCCGCCCGGCGATGACGGTCCCCCAGCTAAAAGGCCGGACGGCCCGCGCGAACGTCCGCCGCGTCCTGCGGACGACACGCCCGCCCCGCCCGTCAACCTTGACGCGGCCCCGGCTGCCGTGAGAACCGCTACCGACGCCGTCGCTGGGTTCAGCCCGGGTCAGGTTTGGGTTAAAACCGCGCCGCGTGGGGAACGGCAAGTTCAGGCAACGATCCTCTCGGGAGGTAAGGAAGTCGCCCGGCTGGAGTTTGACCCGACCACCGGCGCCCTTTTGCCGCGCGGGTTGCGACCACCACCGGCGCGACCCGTGACCGTCGATTCCGAGGCACCTGCCCCAGCCCCAGTCGACCCTTCCCACGCTGGTGGGGCGGTGGCCCCCGAAGGGCTCAAGGCACGCCTGCCGGAAATCATCCGTGGCCTCCGCGTCGGCCCGGGTGCTGAAGTGATGGGTCGCGAGGGTTTGTGGAAGGTGCCGCTCATCTTCGAGAACCGCATCGTTGCGGAGTTGCGCGTCAGCGGCGACGGCCGGCGAGTCATCCAAGACTTCGGCGCGGCGCGAGACGCGGCGATCTTTGCGCGGGATTGAGCCTGCGGTTGAGGGCAATCAGCGCAGGCGCCTAGACACCTCCGTAGGAGGCCTTTTTTGCCACGTATTGCACACGGCCCAGACC
>CAXUNV010000096.1:0-11548 GCA_964252355.1 uncultured Chthoniobacterales bacterium
GGCAGAGGCGGACCTGGTGGGCCTGACAACGACCATGCCCGCGGCGGTTACGCGCCGCGTTGGTGCCTGGTTCTGGCGCGTCGGCGAGGAGGCCAAGGCCTCGTTCCGCGCCGCTGACGGCACCGCCGTGGAAGCCTCCGCGTTCTCACCCTACGACGTTCTCGGCTTGGCGACCGCGACCGGCGCGCCGAACGTTCAATTCAACCTCGCGATCGGGGTGAGCTCCACCCGCCGCCGCGGCGAGCCGATGTCGACCGAGATCGTCATCGAACTCGCCGGGCAAGATCATGCGGGTCGACCGCTCCGCACCCGTCGTGCGGTGGTCCATCCCCAAGGGCAAATGCCGCTGACGGGGCTCGGGGTCGCCATGGTTCTCGAACGGCTCATCGGACTGGATGGCAATCCGACGATCCCGGCCGGACTTTACTTCCCGTACCAACTGCTGAAACCCACCGCCTATTTCACCCGCCTCAAGCAGACGGGCGGAACGATCCTGACGCTGGCGGTGCCGTGACGCATGACGATCGCACCTCGCTCATCAGCGCCGCCGATGAAGCTTGGCCGACCGAGCCTGCTTCCATTGAAAACGGAGAACCGACATGACCCTTGAAACCCCGATCCGAGCCGGCGACCTCGCAGCTACCATCGGTTTCCTCCGCTCGGGCGCGGACGCGAACCGCCGCGGCCCCGAAGGCCTCACCCCGCTGATGGTAGCCTCCGGCCTTGGCCAGTCGCAGATGGTGGGCCTCCTGCTCACGGCCGGCGCGGAGGTGCTCGCGATCGAGCCGCGCATGGGGGCAACGGCGCTTCACAAAGCAGCGCAGTCGGGCAACGCCGACGTCATCGGGCTGCTCCTCGACCACGGATCCTTCATCGATCAACAGTCCCCCATTCTCGGGAACACGCCGCTCATGGATGGGGTCTTGCACAAGCACGAGGAGGCGGTTCGACTGCTCCTGTAACGCGGTGCCAGGACAGCGATCAGGAACCACCGGCAGCAGACGGCGCTGGATCTCGCGCGACACGACGGCCTCGACGCGATCGCGCGCCTGATCGAGGCGAGGGACGAGGCTGACGCTGATGACGGCAATCAAGACGGGCGACCTCGGCGAAGTCGAACGGCTCATCGCGGCCGGAGCGCCCGTTAATGAGCGAGCACCGATGGTGGGTAGCTTAGACGACGACTATACCCCGCTCGGCGTCGCCGCCCGCGAGGGGCGCGCCGACATGGTGCGCGTGCTGCTCGACGCGGGCGCAGACCCTCGCCGGGTGATCGGATTGATGAAGGGCACGCCAGTCCACGAGGCCAGCTACTTCGGGCATGCCGACGTCGTCCGGGCGCTGACGGAGAGGCGCGCGCGTGTTGCTACGCCAGCGCCCGAGCTTGATGCGCAGGGTCCATACAATGGCTTGACGGCGCTGCACGACGCGGCCTGGCACGGGCATCTGGAACCCGCCCGGACACTGGTCGGCGCCGGCGCCCGCCTGGACCTCAAGACACACGCCGGCCTGACACCCCGGGAGCTGGCGCTTTTCTACGGCTACGACGAGCTCGCCCGGTTCCTGGCCGAGGCCGAGCGGGCGTGACCGGGTCCGCGACGTCGCACGCCGCGCCAACGTGGAACACGCTGCGGTTGTGGACCGGTCACCGGGTAGTTTCACTCCTTTCCACCTAGGGTTCTCCCAGCTGAGGAGAGCGCCATGATCCCGAAGTGGTAGGTAGGACAAGGGCGTTCTGAGTCTGTGTCGTTCGTCACCAACACCGCACCTGAGTGCGCCTGCCCGTAATCCCGCCAGTTCAAACGCCATGCAGGAATCCCAGAAGGCGGAGGAAGTACGCGGCCTGGTCGTCCCACAGGGCCAGGTGACTGCCATCCTCGCAGACGGCGCAGCGGGCGTTTGGCATCAGCCGAGCCATTTCCCGTAGGTCCGCCGGGTCCAATGCGGATGCCGCCCTCCGGTTAAGCAGCGCGTCCGCGCTTTGCGCCTGTCCGTCATCCGCCGGTGCTTGCAGCGCACGAACCGACCGGACGGCGACGGAACTCCCGGCGAGTGCTGCCAAGCCAGCGGCACCGGCGTGCTTGAGAAAGTTTCTACGGTGCACGGCCTTCGGATCGATCGACGTTCCTGTTCTGAACCGTCTCGAGGTGGGCTCGCCCGGACTCTCACTCCCCGGCAAGCCGCTAAACGCACCGGAGAACAACGCTTGAGTGTCCCCCGGGACGTGCCCGCCTGCACCCATCGCGCAACGCCCAAGGGGGGCAGCGTGGACGGAAAAGGCGCACGACTTGTGCTTCACGGGCGTGGGCGGCGCGTGAAGACGCCTACCCAGACGGGACCTTACTCAATCGCCTTGAGCAACTCGACCACTCGCGGTGCGGCGTACATCGGTTCGGTCGCCGCAAGGTACTCCTGAAAGAGGGGTTGGTGGATGACCACGTTCTGGTACCGGCTCGCGTCACGCCAAGTCTCGAAAAGGATGATTTTGTCCGGCTCCGCCGCCGCTTCGTACACCTGCAGGGAGACGCAGTCCGGGTCTCGACGAGTGGGCTCGAGCACCTTGTGCAACGCGGCGAGGTACTCTGCTTTGGCTTCCGGTTTGATCCTCAACGTGACAACCATGGAGAAAGGTACGTTCCCGGACGGCAACATGGTGGTTCTTGAGTTGGTGGCGGCTTGGTTCATACACATTTCACGCACGTTGTTTCTCGCTTTCTCAAACGGTCCCGTTCTGAAACCATTCAACGTCGGCTCACCCGGCTTTCGCACCTCCGGCAAGTCGCTGAACGCGCCGTAGCACAATGGTCGAGTGCCTCCCTCCAAGGCGTGGTCACCTGTGCACATCGCGGAACACCAAGCCATCAAGCCGAAAAACCGCCGTCCACGGGGAAGGCGACTCCGGTCACGAACTTGGCTGCGTCCGAACAGAGGTAAAGCACGGCGGCGGTGAGTTCTTCCAATTGCCCAATGCGACCAACGGGGTGCATGGCAACCAGCATCTTTCGTGTTTCTGGATCCCGAAGCGCCTCGGCGCTCATCTCCGTTTCAAACGTCGCCGGGCAGACCGCGTTGACGCAGATGCCTTGGGTGGCGACTTCCCGGGCCACGCCCTTGGTGAGGCTGATCACCGCGGACTTGCTGGCGCTGTAAAGAGAGAGTTGCGGGACTGGACGGAGTCCCGCCACCGAAGCGTTGTTCACGATCGCTCCGCCACCCGACTTCAGCATCGCGGCGATCTCATGCTTCATGCCGAGTGCCACGGCACGCACATTGACCGCAAACATTTCGTTGAAGGAGTCCGCCGTGACCTCGCTGAATGGTTCGAAACCGCGTCCGGCGATGCCAGCGTTGTTGAAGGCAATGTCCAGACGTCCGAAGCGGTCGACGGTTCGTTGAACCAATCGCTCGATCTCGTCCTCTCGGCTCACGTCGGCTTTGATGAAAAGGCCCTTGCCGCCGGATTTTTCGATCATTTTCACGGATTCTTCTCCGTTCTGCTGGCGCCGTCCGGCGACGACGACGTGTGCGCCTCGCGCGGCGAATGCCACGGCCGTGGCGCGTCCGATCCCTGAAGTTCCCCCCGTGACGAGGACGACTTTCTCCTGAAAACCTTGCATAGAAAATAGATGTCGGGAATTGATGGTGCGTTTTCCGAAAAGCCTAGGCGTTTCGGAAGGTGGTTTTGGCATTAGAACACGGACGGGCGGCAGCACGGACGTCTATGTCCGAACCGCCGTGATTGTTGACTGGAAGGGCCAACGGTCCTTTCTGATTCCTGGTCGCGTGGTGCTCCGAGCGCTGCCGGGCCCACGTGCTCCGGCCCACCAGCGAAGCCACCGGGGCGATCACGCCTTTTCGCTCCATCGCCCTAACTCACCTGCTGCACTGCCCGCCCCAAGGCGGTGGGACAAAAGGCGACCGCGGTGCTCGACCATCCTGCCCCATGGTCGCGGCCCGACGGAACCGTCTTTGACGCCACCTTGCTTTCGGAAGGAGTGGCCCGCCACGGAAGCGCTGCGGGCGGCCCTGGCGCGCCGCCTTCTAGCGGTCAGCCTGGAGGTGGTGGGTTGCGGCGCGCGGTTCGTGGCGTGCAAGGCCAAGGCAACCGAGGAGAACGGCGTCCAGGCCGGCGCGAGGTCCACCATAAACTCAAACGCAGGATCAAGCCACGGATCAGCGTTGGTTGCTGAAGGGTTCCCCTAACCCAGGATACGAAGGAAACACTCAGCCATCCTGACCAAGGTTTTATGTCCGGTTGCCGCTCATACCCCAGTCACTCTTGGCCACTCCGCGGCGGCTTGCGGGTTCATCTTTTTAGATAGGCATCAGCCCGGCGGAGACGCCCATGGCCCAAGCTCGTGGGTTCACCCGTTGGGACAAAGGTTACGGCTGTCTGGACAAGAAAAGCCTTCTGCCCGGAACCCTGGGGTATGTCGGCCCCATTTTGTTGCATCGCCTCGATGAGATGGGAGAAACAGCGTGATCCTCAATGAGACAGATGATTTTCCCAAGCCGAAGCCGCCGTACGATTCTATGGTCAGCGAGCCCGGCGCGCCCTGGCCCGGGACGTCCAGGGCCGCCCCTTCTGCCGGCGCGTCCGGCGGGCGCTGGAGGGCTGGGCCCTTCGCCGACGGTTCCTGCCGGAAAGCTCCATGGGCAAAGCCATCCGGTACGCGCTCGGCCAATGGCCCTCGCTGGAGGTTTACCTCGGCGACCCGCTCGTCGAGATCGATGACAACCCCGTCGAGAACGCCATCCGGCCCACCACCGCCGTCGGCAAGAAAAACTGGCTCTTCTTCGGGGACGCGCTCGCCGGTCAGCGCAGCGCGGTCCTCTACTCCATCCTCGAGAACTGCCGCTGCCACGGCGCCGAGCCCTTCGCCTACCTGCGCGACGTGCTGGGGCGGCTCCCCTCGATGACCAACCGCCAGATCAAGGAAGTCCTTCCGGCCGCCTGGGTCCAGTCCCGACGGCCCGCCTCGGCGCGCGCTGCGTAACCCTCGTCAGGCTCGCGGCGCACCGCCTAGGAGACTTGCCAGACTTGCTTGTCAACCGGCGCCCACGCGGTGCTCGGCGTGACGCTTACGAAGAATATTGTTGGTGGCCGAATTCACACTCCGAACCGTGCGTCGACGAGAGCCTCGCAAGAGTAGGATTCCGCAAATTTGATCCGCCTGCTGACGGCGTGTATCCATTTTCGAAGGGATCCATTCATTGTCATGAACACATGAAACTCAGGCATTTCGTTGATCTGAAGGATTTTGACGCAGGGGAACTGAACGAAGTCATCGACTTGGCTGGTCAGATGAAGGCGGATAGCGTTAGATTCTCTGGCGCCCTGGGGCGGAAAAAGCTGTATCTGCTTTTCGAGAAAACTTCCACGCGCACGGCGCTGGCATTCTCCTTCGGGATGACTGAAATGGGAGGGACGTACTTCTTGCAGCGGTTTGACGAGAGTAATTTTGCGGTTGGCGAAACCCGCGACGAAATTCGGTATGTGTCGGATAACGTGGACCTTATCGTGGTCCGGATGAAGGAGTACTCAACGGTTTGCGAAATGGCCGAATTCTCGACTGTTCCAGTGATCAATGGCTGCTGTAACCGGTTCCATCCGAGCCAAGCTTTGGCGGACGCCCTCACGATTAAGGAGCTATGCCCTACTCGTGTCCCTCGAATACTTTACGTCGGCGTCTGGAACAACGTTTTGAACTCGCTTGTTTTGGTTTTGGGTCGGCTAGGGTATCAGTTAGATATCGCGGCTCCGGAAATCAATCCGGGAGCGCATGATCCCCTCATTTCAAATTTGGTTCGTGACCTTTCCAATGTTAATGTCCTGCCGGTGGCGGGCAAGGGTCCGGAAGACTTTCGCACGGAGGTACAAGAGGCGGACTTCATCTACACTGACACTTGGGTCGATATGGAGCACTTCCGGACCTCTTCGGGGAGCGATCTGATGACGCAACGAAGCAGGAACCTAGAATCATGGAAGCTATCGTCCGACTTGTTGCGGGGATCCTGCGCTCGTGTCCTTCACGACATGCCTATCCATCCGGGGTTCGAGATTACCCGGGAGATCGTGGAGGAACATTTTGGAACGATACTTCAGCAGTCTCAAAACCGCCGGCATGTCGCTAAGGCAATGTTACTACATGCCTATCTGAAAGCTCAGTAGCACAGGCGATAATAGCTCTGGCACCGATTTGAAGTCTCTCTTCAGTCTCGAGCGCACAGGCTCGGAAATAGGGTGCGACTCCGGCGAAGAGTGAGCCCGGTAGTACGCCTGTGGAGAACTTGTCTTTCAATACCCGACTGAAGAGCATCGTATCTGTGACGCCCTTGATTTTGAACCAGATAAAAAGCTCGCGTTTTCGTGATCGGTTTCTACCTCTGGGTTCTCAGTTAGCGCTTTAACGAACCGCGCGCGAACGTCCTGGTGTCTGACTTTTGCCCGAGCGAAAGAATCACCCAGGCGTGATACAAGGCCACCACGCGATCTGTCGCCAGCAGTCGTTCGCACGACGACCCAGCCGTCTCCGTCGGAGAGGTCACCGGTCACAACCTATGACATTTACGCTATCCGCCGATAGAGGTGCCCGGCGTGACGCTTACGTTGAGCGTGGTGCGATGGTCGTTCCAGCGTCCGCCACACTGGCCGCGGGCGGGCGGACAGCAGGTCTTCGATCTCGGCAAACTGGCCGTCGGTCAGTTCATAACGACGGATCATGCCGCCACCTTAACACTTGCAAAAATCATCCGTCAGACGGGACCTGGCCAAACAGCCTCTTAGCATTTCCGCGACACGGCTGCCGCAGCTTGCGACCCGGAGCCGGTCAACAGAGTGCCGAGTGCAGGTTGCCAAGACCGGTTGGGCCTGTTCAGCTTCGATCAGCGCCGTTATCGTAACTGTATCAAGCTAGGCAGCTGTTTGAGCGCGTCTACGAGCGTAGTTGGCATAGAGAAGAACGGCGAGTGATCACTGTCCAGTTCGATGGACTGTGCACATGGTAGCGCCGCCTGCATCAAGCGTTGCGTCGCGATGGGGATGGCACCGTCGCGAGTGCATTCTATATACGCCCTGAGCACGGTTCCAAAGCGCCGGTCGGTCACATGGATCGGTGTGGTAAGAGCCGACAGCGGTTCAGGCACCAGTCGCTCGCTCGCTATCTGGAAAAAACGGTCGGGCGTTTCATTGTAGAAAAGCTGCGCTATCGCGTTTTTATTGATACTGACCGTGCCGTTGTCATGCATGACGGTAGCGCTGGCAAACACTGCTGCGTTGTCGGACTGCTGCGCCACTTCCTGTAGCGTTTGACCATCCTGCAATAGAAAGGCGCAGAGATAAATCAAGAGGCCGACCTTCTCCGGTACTCGTTCCGCGACCTCGCTGATGACCAAGCCGGCACGGCTATGCCCTACGAGGATGACGGGATCAGTCTCTGCCCGCAGAATATCTGCGATCTGGTCCGCCCAGGCTGCGAGCGGCTCCTCAATCCTTGCTGCCTCGCCATCGCTCATACCGAGCAAGTCGGGGGTAAGGACACGATGGCCGGACGCTTCGAGCAGCGGAGTGACTCTCGACCAGCACCAGCTGCCGTGCCATGCCCCGGCTATGAGAATGTAAGTGGCCATGCGAAGAGAAGGGTGCGGTGTACCAGGAAATGTTCGACGGCTACGTCCAGATGTTGGTTTCGGTGCTGCAGCCGCACTGCGCCTTGCCGCCGGCCGAGCTGGCACGGCGCTGCGTCGGCTTGGTCGGCGCGGGCGAGGCGTTTGCCTTGCTGATTCATGGTGGCTGGCGCGCCCCTCCGCACTGAGGCGGCTGACATGAGGCTGGCCTTGGGCCGTGCTTGCCCGGACTTGGCGTTGCCGGTTCTTGCGGCGGTTTCGCCGCGGTCCCTCGCGAGAAAGCCGGCGGCTGCTCGTCGCCGTCGCTCGAAATCTAAACCCACTTCGACCGGCCACGCAGCGACTGACGCGAGATCACCCATTCCGGACAAAGGCGCTAGCCCGACGTCCTCCCCCTCAACCCGTCGAGCTCCGGAAGCAGCATGACACTTTCCTGGTCGTTTGGGTCGGTGCGGGCGATCAGGGCAACGCAGGGTTCGGTGTCGCTAGGGTTATAGGGCAGATGCGGCACGTTAGCCGGGATGTAAAAGAAGTCGCCGGGACGCACGACCGTGTGATGCTCGAGACGGTCGCCGTGCCAGACATGCGCGTCGCCGGCGAGGGCGTAGATCGCGGTTTCGTGGGAGGTGTGCTTGTGGGCTTTGGCGTGCACGCCGGGCGCGATGGTGACGATCTGCAGGTGGATGCCCCGCGCGCCGACGGATTCGGCCGAGATGCCAACCGCGTAGGCCAACGCCTGCTTGCCGACAAAGCTTCTGCCGGCCTGGACCAACTTGCAGGCGGGCAGTGGCGACGGCGACGCCGCGGAATCAGCTTCACCGCTCATGGTTAAGCTTTCTTCTCTCTCTCCGCTTGGTGTGTAAACGCAGTTCCGTTTCATTATGCCGGCCGGTCGATGTAGATTCTTCTTTGGTTTTGGGGACCGGGCTGCGACCAGAGAAAGCACCGCCGTGCACCCAACCCACCCTGCCAGTCGGCGCTACCCTGAGCTCCGCTCCTACGGTCGTTTGCCCTAGAACAGCCGGCAAGCGTGGGGAATCCGGTAGCTGCCGTCCGCCTGCCGGTAGGCTGCCAGCGAGGCGACCACCTCCGAGTGCACCTGCCCCTTGTCCGCCTCGGGCAACCCCGCGAACAACGTGGCAAACATCCCTGGACCCGAGACGAGCTGCCACCACGCTTCTTGGCCCAGGAACTCGTAGTGCCAGTGGAACCACTCCGACTGGATGTCCGTCAGTCCGACCCCGCGCAGCGCCCCCTCGCGCCGACCTTCCGCTGCCCAGTCGCCCAGGCGGTCAAAGGGCTGCAACGACCCTGCGGGCACGCGCGGGCGCAACGCCGCGACCACCGCGTTTGGCAGGGTGTTCTTGGCCATGTCGTCCCACACGGCTACGCTGAAGTGGCCACCCGAGCGGAGTACCCGCGCCAACTCGCGCGCGGAGGTGGTCACGTCGCCGAACAGCAGCAGGCCGAAGCGGGAGAGGACTGCGTCCACGCTGGCGTCGGCCAAGGCGAGGCTCTCCGCCGCCATGACCTCGAAGCGCACGTTGGACAATCCCTCCCGGGCCACCTTGGCCCGGGCTACCTCGACCATGCCCGCGGCCACATCCACCCCGAGCAGCCGCACACCCGGCGCGCGCCGCGCCAGACTTAGGCCCGGCTCGCCCGTGCCGCAGGCCACGTCGAGGACCTGGGCGCCCTCTGGCAGGGTGGGCAAGTGGCCGAGCACGGCCAAGCCGACCGGCTCGATGAGCGGCAAGAAGCGTTCGAAATCGGCCGCCATGCGGTTAAAGTCAAATGGCGGGGCAACCGCAGGTTCAGCGTTCATCAGCCTAGGATACGTTTGAGATCTCTCTTCGCCATGGTCCGCTCAAGCCGCGCGTTGCACCGGCTCTGCGGCTGGCCTGCCGACGAAGGCTTGCTCGAGGAGGTCCGCCGCGCGCGCGAGACCGTCGGTCCGCAAGATCGCGGCTTGGATCCGGCGCGCGTTGGCCCGGTACGACGGGTTGTCGAGCGCCTCGCGCATGCTTGCGGCGAGCCCGGGCGCAGTCAGTCCGTCCAAGGAGGCGACCAAACCGGTCCCGTGGTGCGCGATCCGCGCGGCGATCCCCGGCTGCTCGAAGCTCACCGGGATGGCCACTTGGGGCACGCCCTGGGCCAGTGATTCCAACACGGTGTTCAGCCCGGCGTGGGTCACGCAAAGCGACGCTTGCCCCAGCAGGGAAAGCTGCGGCGCATGGTTCACCACGATCGCGTCGGCCGGGAGCGGCCCGAAATCTTCTACGCGGAGGGACGGCCCGACGGAGAGAACCAGCTGCACGTGCCGCAACCGCGCCGCGGCGTCGAGGATGGTTCGAAAAACGCCCGGGTTGCCGTTCGAAATCGTGCCCATCGAGGCGTAGACCAACGGAGCGCCCGTCAGCCGACCCCACGGAAAATCGACCTCGCAACGTCCCCCGCCGTCGTGAAACGGGCCCGCGTGGTGGAAGTTCGCCGGCCGATCCGGGTCCTCAAAGTCGAACTCCCGGGGGCACTGGGTGATCCAAGGCTGGTTACCGTAGAACGAGGAAGGGTCGTCCCAGTCCCCTTCGGTGCCGGCAGCCTCCAGTTCCGCGATCGGCTGCACGTACGCCTCGCGGACCATCGCGGCGTATTCCGCCGCCCCGCGCCGATTCCTTTCGCGGGCGGCCGGCGTCGGTTCGTGCGGCCAACCGAAGCCGGGGAACGGCGTGCGGCCGGAATAATCGTAGTGCAGGGCGCAGGACACCACGGCGAAGGGCAGCCCCAGCGTCTGAGGGATGGTTGGGGCGTAGAAATCGACGTCGTCCAGGACGACGGCGTCGATGGCGTGCGCCACGAAGAGGCCGGGCAGCTCCCGCCGCTTGGCTTCGAAGTAGGGCGCCTGGATCGTCAATGCGTGCCAGAAAGTGTCCCGACCGCGCGACTTGCTCATGCGGTCGAACGCTTCCGCGATGAGACGATTGAGAGACGCGTCCTCGCCGAACGGCACGAAGGCTAAGCCGGCGGCGCGGGCCAGGGGCTCGACCATCGCTGAAGAGAAAATGACCGCTTCGTGGCCGCGCGACTGCAGCCGGCGCGCCAAGGCGCTCATCGGGTTGAAGTGGCCGAAGGCGGGATAGGCGGCAAAAGCGATTTTCATGGTTTTCGGGCCGAAGCTTCCGTGAGGCACGGCGCCCCAACGCTTCGGTCCCGGCACCAAACCACCGGCCGCGCCCCGTGGGGCCGGTCTTGTCTGAACCGCCGCAATCGCTGTTCAAACGGCCGTTCACGCACCGCGAACCGCGAACCGCGTCTCGCCGGCGAGGCGAAGGCCGATGCCAGGCGAGCCACCGAGCGCACGCTGGCGGGGCGCTCGCTCACGCCGCTCGACGGGCGTCGTTCCACACGCCCCGCAGCTTTTGCTGCGGCAGCGCCGCAGGCCGCTTCGAGCGGATCGCGTTGGACGCCGCACCGCCGGTTTCAGCCGTCACCGATGGCCCAGCGTGCCGGGCCTTGATCGGTCACACGAACGGGTTATTTACTTGCGCCGCGCGAGACCCTTGGTCGATCGCTCGCGAGCCAGGAACTGCGGTCGCTTTTTCATGGCGGATCTCTTTTACATAGTTTGCGTGTTGGTCACCAGCGCCTTCGTCCTCGCACTGTTCCCGTCCAGTCGGCGGACTCGATCTTCGCTTTTGGCCGGCGGCAATCGCCTCCCCGCGTTGTGCGTCTTCCTGGTGTTGGGCGCGATCGAGGACGTCGCGGCGGGGCACACGGCTTGGCTAAACGAGCGCATCGTGACAGTGTGCGCCGCCGGGCTGGTGGCGGGTCCCACGGTGGGCCTTGTCGTCGGCGCGTTTGTGACCGGCTTGGCGGTCTGGCGCGACGGTTTGCCGCTCGGCACCATCGGGGCCGCGATGCTTGC
>CAXUNV010000097.1:0-2370 GCA_964252355.1 uncultured Chthoniobacterales bacterium
GCCCGCGGTTTCGCCGATCACCTCGTCGCGCGGGTCGGCCGCGAACCGGGTCAACTCCGCTGTTACGACGGTCATCCGGAGATCTAACTGGCGCTGCTCCGGCTGTACGACCTCACCCGGGAACGGCGGTACCTGGATCTCTGCCGTTACTTGATCGACGAGCGCGGCCAAGAACCCTCTTTCTTCGAAGCCGAGGCCGTGGCCCGGCTCGACGCGCGCCCGTTTCGCCCCGAGCACCCCGGGTCCCCCTTCGCCTACATGCAGGCGCACGAACCGGTGCGCGCGCAGCGCAAGGTGGTGGGCCACGCCGTGCGCGCGATGTACCTGTTTGCGGCGGCGGCGGGTCTGGCGGTGGAAGACCGGGACGAGGCTTTGCTGCAGGCGTGCGACCGAATTTGGCAGGACGTGGTGTCCACCAAATTGTACGTCACCGGCGGCATCGGTTCGGCTTCCGAAAACGAAGGTTTCACCCGGGACTACGACCTGCCGAACGAAAACGCCTACGCCGAGACGTGCGCCTCCATCGGGCTCTTCTTGTTCGCTCACCGGCTGCTGCAGGCCCGCTTGGACGGCGCGTACGGCGACGTCATGGAGCGGGCGCTCTGCAACAACATCCTTTCCGGCATGGGGCTGGACGGCCGCAGCTTCTTCTACGAGAACCCGCTCGCCAGCGACGGTGCGCACCGGCGTCTGCCGTGGCCGTGGTGGTGTCCGTGTTGCCCGCCAAACCTGGCCCGTTTAGTCAGTTCGTTGTCCGGTTACCTCTGTTCCGAACGCGGCGACGCCTTGGCCCTGCACCTCTACGTTGACGCGGACGTGCAAGCGGACGGTTGGGGCCTGCGGGTAGCGGGCGGGCTACCTTATTCCGGACGCAACCGGATCGAAGTGCGCGCGCCCGGTCCCGTCGAGCGCGGTCTCCATTTGCGGGTGCCAGTTTGGGCGCAGGGCGTCGCGCTGAAGTTGAACGGCTCGCCTCTGTCTGCGCCGACCACCACGGGTTATCTGGAGGTGCGCCGGCGGTGGGCCCCCGGCGACGTGGTCGAACTGGAGTTTTCTCTGGCGACGGTCCCGGTCTTCTCGCGGTATGAAGTCGCCGGCAACCGTGGCCGGCTCGCGCTGACGCGCGGACCGCTCGTCTACTGCTTGGAGGAGACCGACAACGGTGGCACCCTTGACGCCGTGACGCTACGCGCCGACGCCGCCGCGTTCGAACCGTGCGAGGACCCCCGCCTGCCTGCCGGGACGATTGGGCTGCGCGGACCGGGTTGGCGCGAGAGTGCGGGCGAAGACGCGCTTTACCGTACGTCGCCGCCCAGCCGAGAGGAGGTCACCGTCACGGCGGTCCCCTACTACGCGTGGGCAAACCGGGAGCCGGGCGAAATGCGGGTTTGGATCCGGCGCGCCACCGCTGAGACGCCGTCAAGCGACGGCCCAAATCCAGGAGCGTAGCAAATGGCGCGGGACCGAACAGCCACGGCGACGGCAGCGGGCGTATCCTCCCCTCAAGCCGGCGGCACCCTGCGGTCCGGCGAGGCCAGCGCCCGCTGGCGTTGGACCGGCGGGGCCCTGGTTCTCACCGCTTTGCTGTTGTCGCCTTACTACTGGGTGTTGATGGGCAGCCTGATGGCTCCCGCCGAGCTCTTCGGGGTCCAGTTCCATCTCTGGCCGCATCAACCCGTCTTCGCCAACTGGACGACGGCGCTGCAGCGCCTTTGGCCCCACGTCGCCACGAGCTTGGTGGTGAGCGCGGCCACCGCCCTCGGCACGCTCGCCATCACGGCGCCGGCGGCCTACGCCCTGGTTTGGCTGAAGCCGCCGGGTCGACGGTTTCTTTTCTCGTTCCTGCTCACCAGCCAGATGCTGCCGGCCATCGTCTTCGTGGTGCCGCTCTTCATCGTCTTTTCCCGGGTGAACCTCGTCAACACTCTGCCGGGGTTGATCCTGGCGGACATGACCTTCACCGTCCCGTTTGCCTGCATCATGTTGCGCGCCTACCTCCGCGACCTGCCCTACGAGTTGGTGGAGGCGGCCTTGGTCGATGGTGCCGGCCAACTCCGCGCGTTTTTTTCCGTGGTGCTGCCGATCGCGCTGCCCGGGTTGATCACGGTCGGCATCTTTTCCTTCCTCATCCCGTGGGGTGACCTGATTTTCGCCTTGAGCCTCATCACCGACCCCGGCATCCAGCCGCTCACCTCCGAACTTTACAAGGCGCTCGGGCAATACGGCATCGACTGGGCCTTTCTCCTGCCCGGCAGCATTTTGACCGCGCTCCCGGCGTTGGCGTTCGTCGTTGGCGCCAGCCGGTTCATCGTGGCAGGCGTGACCCAAGGGGCGCTCCGTTGAAGGGAGTGCCAGCCATGCCCGAACCCC
>CAXUNV010000097.1:2380-11548 GCA_964252355.1 uncultured Chthoniobacterales bacterium
GGTCTACCCTGCCAAACCTGCGGGACGCGCCCCTGATGAAGCCGTGCACCCCCGCGGGAAGCGTCGCCGGCGGCGCGTGGACGCTGCGCCCCTGCTCTTCGCGACACCCATCATCGTTTTCTGCGCCGTCCTGCTCGCGTACCCCGTCGTCTACAGCTTTACCCTGAGCTTCCGCCAAGCCACGGTGGACACCTTCGTCAGCGGCGACATGCCCTTCTCCGGGCTGAGTCAGTACGGGGCGGCGATGGCCGACCCGGTCTTTTGGCGCGCCCTCCGCAACACGGTGGTGTTCACGGCGTTGAGCATCGCTTGCCAGTTTGCCATCGGGTTTGGGCTCGCCCTATTTTTCCAGAAGGATTTCCCTTGGAAAAACTTCTGCTTGGCGGCGCTGTTGATCCCGTGGGTGGCACCCGTCCTGACGGCCGCAAACGCGTTCAAGGGGCTGTTTGCCGGACCGGGCCCGGTGAACCACCTCTTGCACCCTCTCGGCCTTGGTCCCTACCCGTGGCTGTCGGATCCGGCCTACGCCTTCGCCGCGACGATCGTCGCCAAGCTCTGGATCGGCTTTCCGTACAACTTCATCCTGCTCCACGCCGGGATGCGCACCCTCCCCAAAGACGTCTACGCAGCCGCCCACCTGGACGGGGCGCGCTATTGGCAGCGCGTGGCCAAGATCACGCTCCCGATGCTGCAGCCCGTGTCGGTGGCGGTGCTGATGCTGGGCACGATCTACACGGTCAAAGTTTTCGATCTGGTCTGGATCATGACCGGCGGCGGTCCGGCCAACGGCACGCACCTCCTGTCGACCTACGCTTACCAAGTCGGGTTTTCGTTGCTCAATTTCGGCGAGGCTGCCGCCATCGCGACGGTGACCGTCGGCATGATCCTCGCCCTCAACCTGCTCCAACTCCTCTTGCGCCGTCGTTAGCCGTCCACCCCTGTCCCCGTTCTCCCCAACCGTCATGAAACCGTTCCATTCCCCTAACGCCATCCGCCCTCGCCGCCTTCTCACGTCGCTCGCCGCCCTTGCCCTTCTGGGGACGACCGGGGTGCGCGCCGAAACCACCGTGGAGGTCGTCAACTACTTCAACGTGCAAGGTCAACTTGAGGGCCTTAACGCCGCTGCCAAGGATTTCGAGGCGGCCACCCCCGACGTGAAGGTCAAGTTCACTTACGTCCCGTTCGGGGAATTGGTCAGCCGGACCCTGCAGATGGCCGCGGTGAAACGGCCGCCCGCCATTGCGGCGATCGACAACCCCGACGTGCTGCGGGTCGCCAAGGCCGGTGTCCTCAAAGATCTCTCCGGTGAACTCGGCAATTCCGAGACTTGGAAAGACACCTACCCCGGACCCAAAGCTTCGGTGAGTGACGGCGGCAAGGTGTACGGCGTCCCGATCGGCAGCAACAGCCTCGCCCTGTTCTACAACAAGAAGATGCTGGCGGCTGGCGGCGTCGGCGAACCCCCGCAGACCTGGGCGGAGCTGAACGCCGCCGCCCAAAAAACGACCAAAAGCCCTGTGTACGGTTTGGCGTTTTCGGCGGTGAACACCGAGGAAAGCACGTGGCAATGGGAACCGTTCCTGTGGAGCAACGGGGGGCAGTTGGCCGATTTGTCGTCGCCCAAGGCCGCGGCGGCACTGCAACTCTGGGTCGATTGGGTGCAAAAAGGCGCGGCTTCCCGCGAAGTGGTGAACTGGGCCCAGGGTGACGTGGCCAACCAATTCATCGGGGGCCGGGCCGCGATGATGGTGATGGGTCCCTGGATGTTGGGCGAGGTGAAAAAGAGCGGCATCGATTTTGGGGTGACCGCGATTCCGGTGCCGGAAGCCGGAGGTAAACCGGTGGTACCGCTGGGCGGCGAGGTCTGGTGCGTGCTCAAAGGGGACCCGAAAGTGGAAGCCGCCGCCTTTAAATTCATCCAGTTCCTGCAGGACCCGGCGCGGCTCCGTAAGATGTGCGACACGTTCAATTACATTTCTTCCGTGCGTTCGGTCGCGCACGACCAAGGTGAGGCCAACGCGGACTTGCGGCCGTTCGTGATGCAGATGGACACGGCCCGGGCGCGACCCGAAGAAGGCGGCGCGCAGTACCCGGCGATCTCGTTGGCGGCGCGGACGGCGATCCAGAAGGCCTTGGCGGGCCAGGCCACCCCGGAAGCGGCGTTGAAGGATGCTGCGGAAAAGGTGAAGGGACTGGAGGCGAAGCGCTGACCGTTGCGCAGGATTGCCAAGATCGCGCGTGATGGCGCAGGATTGCTTAAGATCTGGAGAGGCAAACCCTGTCCCAGAGCGACCCCAGCCCCGCGGCCGCGGGATCGGGGTGGGTTAGAGGCTTGCCCAGACAAAGGGTGACCTTACCCCGCGGGATCCGGCTTCACCGTGGCTCCTGCAGGCTCAAACCGCCCCGGGGCCACCTTTCCGCGACGCAACCGTTTTGCCGGGCCGGGTTTTCGCCCCACCGGGTCTGACGTGAGGGCGGTACTCCACCCCGCCTCTGCTCCTTCCACACCCTTAAGCAATCCTGCGCCATCACGCGCGATCTTGCGCCATTCCCTAAGCCAGGTCCGAGACGAGCGTGGCGGGTGCGAACGGCGCGGGCCGGGCGCACGTCGAGGCGATCTCGACCGGGAAGGTGCCCGCGCGCGGTCCGGTCAGGACTTCCATCACCTCCAGCACGTGGAAAGCCATTTCGCCTGAGGCGCGGTGCGGCCTACCTGCCGATAACCCCACGGCAAGGTCCGCCACCCCCAGACTCCGGTAACGCCCGGCGCCGTAGGGGTGGGTCGGCGCCACGTCCGACCATCGGCCCGTGGCGTGGCGCAGCAGCCGGATGTTGCCCCAAAATTCGTTTGGGTCCGGCAGCTGCAGCGCACCGTCCGAACCGAACACTTCGATGGGCGGGTGGTTGTGGTTGAAGCCGTCGAAGGTGGCCACAAACTGGAACACGGGACCGCTAGCGAATTCCAACAAGGAGAACACTGTGGTCGGCACCGTGACGGGGAACCGGTTGCCTTGCAGCGGACCGCTCCCGACTTCCCGTTCGGCACGTGGGGTGCGCGGGGCCGAGAAGACCCGACGGATCGGCCCGAACAGGTTGATCAACGCCGTCAGGTAGTACGGACCCATGTCAAAGACGGGACCGGCGCCCGGCCCGTAAAAGAACGCCGGATTGGGGTGCCAACGTTCCGGGCCGTTGCTCATGAAGTAGGCCGTGCCCCCGACCGGGGCGCCGATGGCGCCGTCGTCGATCAGTTTGCGGGCGGTTTGGTAGCCGGCCCCCAAGAAGGTGTCGGGGGCGCTGCCCACCCGCAGGTTGCGCGAGGCCGCGAGCTCAAGCACCGGCTTGGACTCCTCCGTGGACAACCCGAACGGCTTCTCGCTGTAGACGTGCTTGCCTTGGCGGAGCGCCGCGAGGTTCACCGCGACGTGGCTCGCCGGGATCGTCAAGTTCAGCACCAAGTCAACCCCGTCGTCGCGCAGCAGATCTTCAACCGATTGCGCGCGCAGCCCGAACTCCCGCGCGCGTTCCGCGGCCGATGCCGGCAACAGGTCCGCGCAGCTGACCACCTGGATCTGCGGGAAGAGGCGGGCCGCGTGCAGGTATTGGAGGCTGATGTTGCCGGTGCCGATGATGCCAACGCGGAGGGGAGAGGGTGCGCTCATGCGGAATGGTCCGGACCGTTCACCGAAGGGGCCGGCCTGACAAGGGTTAGGGACGCCGGCAGCCTACCCGGCGTCGTTGCGCATTGCCGTCACGGGGGTCGCGTGGAATAAAGCTGCCGTGGTCACGTTTGAAGCGATCCTTTGCCTGCTCTTGCTCGGGGTGTTCCTGGCGGGGGTGGCTCGGCGCCTCCAGACGCCGTACCCCGTCTTGCTGGCAGGGTTGGGCGCCGCGCTGGCGTTCGTGCCGCACCTGCCAGACCTGACGCTCGACCCGGAGCTGGCCTTGGCCCTGTTCGTCGCGCCGGTGCTGCTGGACGCCGCGTTCGACGCTTCCCCGCGCGACCTCCGGGATAATTGGCGCCCGGTGGCGGGCCTGACCTTGGCGGCAGTCGTTTTGACGACGGTCGGCGTCGCCTTGGTGGTCCACCTGATGGTGCCCGGGATGCCCTGGGCAGCGGCGGTCGCTTTGGGCGCGATCGTCGCGCCGCCGGACGCGTCGGCCGCCACGGCGGTCCTGCGTCAGTTGCGTCCGCCGCACCGCGTCATGGTAGTCTTGGAAGCGGAAAGCCTCTTTAACGACGCCAGCGCCCTTTTGATTTACCGCGCGGCGGTCGGCGCGGTCGGCCTGGGCGCAGGCCCGGTCGCCCAAGGCGCGCTCTGGCTGGTCGGTTCGACGTTGGCGAGTGCGGTCGTTGGGGTAATGCTGGCCCGGTTGGTGATGCGCCTGCTGCGCCCCATCCAAGACGTCGCGACGTTCGTCTTAGCTGGCTTCATCGCGACGTTTTTGGTTTGGATCGGTGCCGAGAAGCTTCACCTGTCGGGCATCATCACGATGGTTTGCTACGCCATCACGATCGCCCGCACGAGTCCGACCACCACCCCGGCCCGCCTGCGGATCCCGACGTATGCGGTCTGGGAGGTGGTGGTTTTTGCCCTCAACATCCTGGTCTTCATCCTCGTCGGGTTGCAGCTCCGGCCACTCCTGGATCGCCTGCGGGGCACCGAAGGCTCCTTTTACTTGGTGGTCGGCGCGGTCGTTTGCCTCACGGCCATCGCCGTCCGGTTCGCCTGGGTGATGAGTTACAACACCGTGGTTCGGTGGAAGAACGCCCGGTTCGGCGTCCACCTGCCGCGACCGATGGCGAAGCCGACCATTCAGGGCGGCTTGATCATCTCTTGGTGCGGCATGCGCGGCATCGTGACGTTGGCGGCCGCGCTGGCGCTGCCGGACGGTTCGGACGGTCGTCCGCCCTTTCCGTATCGCGATTTGCTGTTGTTCTGCGCGTTTTGCGTGGTCTTGGGAACTTTGGTGATCCAGGGATTGACGCTGCGACCGTTGATGCTCGCGCTCGGTTTGCGAGACGACGGGTCTGTGGACCGCGAAGTCCGGACCGCGCGGATCGCGGCGGCGGAGGCGGCGCTGAACGTCTTAGGTCAACAGCCGCCGTCGGAAGCGGTCTCCGTCATGCGGCGCGAGTACGAAAGCCGGGTGCAACAGGTCAATGGAGTCGACGGGGAATCCTCGGGGCCTGACCACATCGACTCCGAACTTGCGAACCTCCATCGGCGCACGATCGCGGCGGAACGGCAAGTCTTGGCCAGCCTGCGGGACCGCGGCGAGATCGGCGACGACGCCTTTCACCGGGTGGAGGAGGAGCTCGACTGGGCGGAAGTGCACGCCACCCTTTGAGCGAGCGGGACCGAGCGGGAAGGTTGCCGGCTGGGCCGCCGGTAGCGGGAGATGCCGCCGCCGCCCAACGACTGGTAGGGCGAGGCGAGTCATGCGAGACGACGCCTTTGCCGGAGCAAAGGTGATGGCCTTCGCCGGGAGGTATGATAAGGCGACGCAAGACACGAAACGTCGCCATGGAGCGGGCGCAAACGGAGAAAAACGGGGCGAGCGTGGAAAAAAAGCTTGGCAACGAACGGCCGCCCGCCCTACAAGTGTTCAAATGAACACGAGCGCCCGTCCCGGTTCTTTCTCTCGCGAAGTCGTGCGGATGTCAACCCTGCTGGAGCCCAAACTGGAACGTCACGCCGGGCTGCTCCTTTGGACGTTTGCACCCATCGCCGTGTCGGGCGTGTTCTTCCATCACCCAAACCTGACCGGAGGTGCGGCCCGCGCGCTCGCAAACCTTTTCCCCTTGGCATTGTTGTCGGTCTTGGTGCCCCTGCTTTCCTGGTGCGTGGGCAAAAGTCCTGTTCGGCACAACCAACCGGCGAGCGACTGGTGCTTGTTCGGGGCGCTGAAAGCCGCCCAAGTGTTGGGACAGGTCTTGATCTGCGCGCTTGGCGGCTTTCTGGCGCTTTTTGTCCTCTGCGCCGTGCACCGGGAGCTGGCCGCCGGTGCGACCGCGCTGCTTTTGGGCGCGTTGACGTTGGCAGGATTGGCAGAGGCAGCTTGCGTGGAGCGTCGGCTGGCAGCTTACGACCAACCCTGGCCGAGTTTGCAATGCGGCTGGCTGAAGCTGAGCGGGCTTTCGGTTTTTGGCTGGCTCGGGTTCACGGCCGTGGTGAGCTTCGCTCTGGTGCACCTCCCGAACGCCGTGGGTTAGGGGAGCACGGGCGTCCCGCCCGTTTTCGGCCGCAGGGGCTCCTTCAGTTGAGCGCCCAGGGGCGTCCCCGCCCGCCGGGGAACGTTGGCGGCCCGCAACTTTGTACGAACTGACCGGGCGTGGAACGTGGCCGTTACGGACGCAAAGCCGTCCGCGCTCCCTGCGCCACCCATCAGGACCATCGCGGGGCGGCTTCCGCCGAGGAAGGAGATCGTGTGGTGGGGCGAGGCGAGGCACGGGACAGCACCGGCCCCTCCCGCGTCATCGCACCGGAATGTTCAACGCGTGCTGCAACGGCACCATGATGCTGAAGAAAATGGCGACCATAACCGCTGCCATGGCCAAACCCATGAGGCCAACTTTGACGGTGTTATGGTTCGGTTCGGGCTTGGTCGGGTCGTAACTCATGATGGGAGGGCGGGCCTGCCGTCTGTGTGTAGGCCGTCTTTGGCCCGATGACAAGCCTTGCCAGGGCGGTGTGCTCACCGTTGCGCGTGCGCCTGGAGGTCGCGAAGTTCCGCAAATTCCAACGTGGCGGCGTGGGTCGCTTCGAGGACGACTGGCGGCGCAACGCCCGCGGCGAGGGCGTCGGTCCAGCGGGTCACACAAAGGCACCACCGGTCCCCGGGTTTGAGCCCGGGAAATTCGAAGGCGGGCATCGGGGTGATGAGGTCGTTACCCTGCGCTCGGCTAAATTCCAAAAACTCGCGCGTCATCACTGCGCAGACGAAGTGCATGCCGCGATCGGTGGCGTCGGTGCGGCAGTAACCGTCGCGGAAATAACCGGTGCGCGGCCGTAGGCAGCAACACGCCAAGGGCGTGCCGAGCACGTTTCGCGGGGTTACGTGCGACGGGGGCACGGCGTCGGGCGGCGACATTGCAGAAAGTCGCTCGGGCCGAAGGCGCTGGCCAGCGGTAAGTCAGCCCTCGAGGACTGGAAGGCAGAACCGTGCTAGGTCGTGGTCTCTAAAGCGGCCAGGAACTCCAGCCACGCCTGCAGCTTTCCAGGCACGACCTGGCGGCGGACGCTGCTCAAAGCGGGCAAGCCAGTGCGTGGAGTGGTCCGCGACGCTGCAAAAGCGGTGCGCTGGAAAGCCGCCGGCGTGGAACTTGCCACCGTGCCAGATGCCAACGACGTCGCCGCCTTGGAGGCCGCCTTCCGCGACACGGCGGGCGTGTTCGTGATGGTCCCGCCCAACTTCGCGCCCGCGGCTGGCTTCCCGGAGGCACGCGGGATCGTGACCGCCCTGCGGCAGGCCTTGGCAGCCACCCGGCCACCGAAGGTGGTTTCCCTGTCTTCCATCGGGGCGCAACACGCGAGCGGCCTGGGAGTCATCGCGCAGCTGCACATCCTGGAAAAAGGACTTGGCACGCTGCCGGTTCCGCAGGCGTTCATCCGGGCAGCTTGGTTTTTGGAGAACTTCCGGTGGGACCTCGACTCCGCCCGCGAGCAGGGAGAGATCACCGCGTTCCTTGCCCCGCTGGGTCGTACGTTCCCGATGGTTGCCACGGAAGATGTCGGGAACCTCGTGGCGAAGACGCTTCAAGAAAATTGGAGCGGCCACCGCTACCTGGAACTCGAAGGGCCTCGCCGATACTCCATGCAGGATGCGGCGGCGGCCTTTGCCACCCTTTTAAAGAAACCTGTCCAAGCCAAAGCGGTTCCAAAAGACCAATGGAGAGCGTTGTTCGCACAACAGGGGATGCCTGCGGACCGCGTAGATGGCCGCGTCGAGATGCTCGAAGGATTCAACTCCGGCTGGATCGAATTCGAGAACGGTGGCAGCACCGGGCATGTGCTGGGGAAAACGATGATGGAGGAAGCTTTTCGAGGCTTACTTACTGGGGTTATCCAACCCCCAGCCGTCCTCACCCGTTGAGGTGCCGGTTGAGTTCCTCGATAGGCCAGGGCCGCAGGTTTGAGGACGCCTGACCCCGCGGGAATTCGCGTAGCGCTGTGGGCGGGGTGAGAGCTCCGCTTTGACGACGACCACGAACCATCCTGGCGGCGGGGGCCTCACCCTTCCTTTACCGGCGGAACGCCGGCGCTACCTTGTGCCTGCCCGGTTCCGCGCTGGACGGGACGTCCGTGCTACCCCAGACCTTGGCAAAAGGCCCGCCCGGCCCCCCCCCCCCCTCGCAACACGGGCTCTCCGGGGCCCCGCCCCCGCGGCTTGATCGCCGCCCCCGACTCTGCCCTCCCGGCCTTGCTGGCCGGCCTCTTCTTTCTGCCGTTTGTAAATGAGGATGCGGCCGTCTTGAGCGGCGTTGCCATGGCCCTGGGCGGCGCGGTGGCGCCTTGGCAACCGATGGTCTGCTGCGCGCTGGGCATGTGGGTGAGCGACTTCGCCGTTTACGCCCTGGCCCGGTACGGCGGCGGCGCGGCGCTCCGGTCACCGTGGGGCCAAAAGGTGTTTCCGCTGGAGAAGTCTGCCCAGGCCGCCGGCTGGTTCCGCGGCCGCGGGGGGATCGCGTTGGTCTTTAGCAGGTTTGTCCTGGGCACCCGGACGGCGCTCCTGGTGGCGGCCGGCGCGCTCCGGTATCCCGCCGGACGTTTCCTGGCCGTGACGGCCGTAGCGGCGGCCAGTTGGTGCGCGTTGATTTTTGGCTTGTTCCGGTGGCTTGGCACGGGTACCGGCGCGGCTTTGTTCGGCCTCCGCTGGACGGTCGCGCTCGCGGTCTTCGTGGCGGGTGGAACGTGGTTTGCCTCCAGGCGCGCGCGCGTCCCGAAGCTTTAGCTGCGTCGCTGCGGCGGCCCGATTGTCACGAAAACGTCACAGACCGAGCCATTTCCGGCAGGCGAAACCTCTGCAACCATCCTCCCCGCATGGACATCGCAGGCGAACACATCAACTCCGGCATGGTCGCTTTCGCGGTCATCGCGATCCTTTTGGCGCTGTTTTTTGAATTCATCAACGGCTTTCACGATACCGCAAACGCCGTCGCCACGG
>CAXUNV010000098.1:0-1358 GCA_964252355.1 uncultured Chthoniobacterales bacterium
GTGCGGAACCGGGCCAAGCCACGGCGCCCCGCGACCCATTGCGTCTCCGCAATGTCGGAGTCCGGGAAGGCCGACGCGCCGATCGCCCCTTGCGCTTCCTGCCGCCCAGCCCCTAGGATTGCCGCCGGCGTGACCGAGAGCGATTGGATTTCGGACCTGCGTGCCAAGCTGGAGGAGGAGGCTGCGGCGGACCGCTTCTCCGGCGCGGTCTTGGTCGCGAAGCACGCGCGGACGGTCTTCGCCCAGGCTTACGGGCTGGCCGACCGCGAGCGGGGGGTGCCGAACGCGCTCCGGACCCGCTTCCGGATCGGTTCCATGGGCAAGATGTTCACGGCCGTCGCGGTCCTGCAGCTCGCGCAAGCCGGGCGGCTCCGGCTGGCCGATCCCTTGGGCGCGCACTTGGCCGACCACCCCAACCGGGACGTGGCGTCGAAGGTGACGATCCAACAGTTGTTGAACCACACCGGGGGCACCGGCGACCTCTTCGGCCCGGAGTTCGACGCCCGCCGGCGGGACGTCCGCACCCTGCGGGATTTCGTCAACCTCCACGGGGGGAGGGCGCCGCGGTTCGAGCCGGGCAGCCGGTGGGAGTACAGCAACTACGGGTTCATCCTGCTGGGGGCGGTGATCGAGGAGGTCAGCGGCCAGGGCTACTACGACCGCGTCCGCGACCGCGTCCATGCGCCGGCGGGCATGCCGTCCACGGGGTCGGAGCCCGAGGAGGCGCCGGTGCCTGACCGAAGCGTGGGTTACACCCGGGCGGCCGGCACGACGCTGCGCCCGGACACGGGCTTGCTGCCGCACTGGCGTCCGAACACCGGCAGCCTGCCTTTCCGGGGCAGTCCGGCGGGCGGCGGTTATTCGACCGTCCAAGACCTCTTGAACTTCGCGAACGCCCTGAGGAACCGCACGCTCCTCGACGCCCGGCACACGGAACTGCTCACGGCCGGGGGGGTGGAGACGGACCACGGCACCCGCTACGCCTGCGGCTTCGAACACCGGACGGCGCACGGCGCGCGCTGTTACGGCCACAGCGGCGGCGCGATCGGGATGAACGGCGACCTGGAGATCTTCCCCGACACCGGCCACGTGGCCGTCGTGTTGGCAAACCTCGACCCCCCGGCGGCCGGCCGCATCTCGGCCCTGATCACGGACGGGCTGGGGAGGCTGGCGACCGCGGACGCGGCGTCCCGCAACACCTCTTCCTGAGATCTATCGTCTGGGCCGGGGATCGCCTGCCCCCTTGGGCGCGCGCCGGGGGAGGCGGTCGTTGACCACCGCCTCCGACGAGCGGTCGGGCGGGCCGGCCCATTCCCGGCGATCGCCACCGCGTCCGCACCGGCCCAGCGGGTCAACCC
>CAXUNV010000098.1:1396-11511 GCA_964252355.1 uncultured Chthoniobacterales bacterium
GCCGGGACCGGCGGGCGGGGCGAAAAAGCCGCCACGTTGAGGAACTTGAACTCCTGGATGGCCCAGCACGCGGGGTGGTCGCGGCGGTCCCCAAACAACTCAGCGGCCCGTTTGACCCATGCCTCCGTGCGCGTAGACACCCCCGCCACGCACACCTGTCGGCCAGGGCCGCCACCAGGGCCTTCTCGATGCGCGGGTAGCGCGCGAACGCCTCGGTCGAAAACCGGCCGCCGCGGTCCTCGAGGCACCCGCCGCTCGATCGGCCCGACCCGCGTCGTCAACGCCCGCCCGTCATGGCCGCTGCGGTAACCCAGCTGCGCGGCGGTGCGCCCGCCCTTGCGCGCCCCCAAGGCTCCGTCCATCTCGGCCTCCAAAACTTCCTGCACCGCGGCGCGCACCCGCCCGCGCAGCAAATCGTCGTCCTCCTTCGCCAGCTTCTGGATCTCTCGGCAATCTCGCTTGGCCTCCTCCGGGGCCATGGTCTGTCTTCCTTTCGGTGGGTGGTGGGTCCTTCCAACCGCTTGCCATGGCCCCTCCTTTTTGCTGAACCCCCGGCACACCATCGCTTCGGGCCGGTGTTCTGTCGGCAACCGGCAACCGGCAACCGCCGCCAGGCTAGGTGCTCGACGACGCGAGCCGGCGCAGCGCGGCAATCCTTTGCAGGACGGGCGGGTGCGAAAACTCGAGGCTGACCAACAGAGGGTGCGGCGTCAGGTTCGCCAAGTTGTCCTTGCTCAGCGTCTTCAGCGCGACAATCAGCGGCTCGGCGTCGCCAATGGCCTCGGCGGCAAACCGGTCAGCCTCATATTCGTTTTTCCGACTGAACCGGTTGAGCAGCACCCCCCACCAGAAGCCGAGCGGACGAACGCAGACGGAGAACGCCGCCAAACCCGCGTGGTACGACGGCCGCGTGATGCCAAAGGCGTGGAGCACCGCCGGCTGGGTCACGCAGAGCGAGACGGCCAGAAAAAAGAGAAAGAGGGAGGCTTGGCTGGCGATCATCCCTTTCCAAACGTGCCCCTTGCGCGCGTGCCCGATCTCGTGCGCTAGCACCGCGAGCAACTCCTTTAGGGAATGCCCCTTCACCAACGTGTCGAAGAGGGCGATCCTTTTGTTAGGACCAAAACCGATGAAAAACGCGTTCGCTTTGGCCGAACGCCGGGAACCGTCGATGACGAACAAGTCACGAACCGGGAAGGCTTGCCGCCGGCAGAGCGCGAGCAGCGCCTCGCGCAGTTCGCCTTCCGCAAGCGGCGACATTTTGAAAAAGAGCGGGAGCAGCCACCTCGGCGAGACGTACAACAGAGCCAAGGTTGCGGCGGCGACGATGGCCCAAACCCAACACCATGCGCCCGGTCCGAACCGTTCAAAAACGCCGAGCACGACGGCACCAAGCGCGCCGCCCAGCCCGGCGCCGAGCGCCCAACCTTTCAGGCGGTCGCTCACGAAGGTGGACAAGGTGGTTCGATTGAAACCGAAGCGCGCCTCCAACCCGAACGTCTGGTACACCGAAAACGGCAAACCAACCACTTCTTGGCCGACCGCAAGGACCGCAAAGTAGGCCAAACCCGTCGCAACCGGGCCCCAACCTGCCGCCCGGACCCAATCGTCGACCCGCCCAAAGCCGCCGAGCGCCCAAAACAGGAGCAGAGCGCCCAACGCCGTCCAGTCCGCCGCCAAATGAAAGATCGTGCTGGCGCGCGTGTACTCCTGCGAGCGCCGGTAGCGGGCCGGGTCGTACCATGCCGCAAACTCCGCCGGCACACCCCCGCGCGCCGAACGCAGGTTTAAGCATTTGGCGAGCGTATCGAGTGCCTCGGACGCGACCAGGAACGAGGTGATGACCCAGGCGAGCATGTCAGGATTCGGACGACCGCACGACCAACGCCGGCGTCCTATCCGTAATCCTGTCAGGTCTACCTTGCAACGCCACTGCCCGGGTCGCGCGAAAGATGTTGCCCGACGGGCGTGCCGTCTTTAGTTTTCAGCCAGATGCGGCAGTGCGAATCCAAGCTCAAGCTGTTGCGGACCGCCCACGAACTGATCTACCGCCAGAGTTACGGTTCGGTTGGCGTCGATCAGATTTGCGAACAATCGGGCGTGAAGAAGGGTAGCTTCTACCACTTTTTCCGTTCCAAATCGGAACTGACGGTCGCCGCTTACCAATACCACTGGGATCAAGTCCGGTTGCGCTGGGAGACGATCTTCGGCGCCACAGGTTCACCCCTGCGCAAACTGGACGCGTATTTCGCGTTCGTCGTCGACGTGCAGGAGGAACGGCTGCGGCGTTACGGCCGGCTGTTGGGGTGTCCCTTCGTTTCCTTGGGATCAGAACTCAGCACGCAGGATGAGCGGGTTCGGCGCATGGCGCAGGAGATCTTCGACCAGCGTTGCGCCTACTTCGCACGCACGATCCGTGAGGCGATGGAGGCCGGCGAGATCGCCGACGCCGAGCCGGAGGCGGTGGCTTGCGAACTGCACTCGTACGTCATGGGCGTCGTCCAGCAGGCCAAAATTGCCAACGACTTGGGCGTGCTGCGCTGCCTGCCGTCGGGCGCTTACCGAATCTTGCAGGTGCAGGAACCGATGCTGGCCTGAGGGACGCCACGGAGCACGGCGTTCCGCCCTGTCCGGCCGCGGAGTAGCGCGGACCAGGCTTGTCCTCACCCAAACCGAAAGGACGCATGAATTTTGGATTGCACGATAAATTGGCCCTCGTCAGTGGGTCGACGGCCGGGATCGGGGCGGCCATTGCGGAGGGTTTGGCGCGAGAAGGTGCCCGGGTGATCGTGAACGGCCGGTCGGCGGAACGCGTCGAAAAGGCGTGCGCAGCCATCCGCGAGCGGCACGGGAAGGCGGCCTTGGAAGGCTTTGCCGGGGACCTCTCGACGGCCGAGGCGGCGGCACGCCTTTGCGACGCGCATCCTCGCGTGGACATTTTGGTCAACAACCTCGGCATTTTTGAGCCCAAGGATTTTGGGTCGATTTCCGACGACGATTGGCGCCGCTTCTTTGAGGTCAACGTTCTGAGCGGGGTCCGCCTGGCGCGCGCTTACCTGCCGGGCATGCTGGAGGCAAATTGGGGACGGATCGTCTTCATCTCGAGTGAATCCGCCCTTAACATCCCGGTGGAAATGATCCATTACGGCATGACCAAGACCGCACAACTGGCCGTCTCGCGCGGCTTGGCCGAGCTGACCGCCGGCACGGGCGTCACGGTCAACGCCGTCCTGCCCGGCCCAACCGCGTCCGAAGGGGTGACGGGGTTTGTGCAAACGCTCGCGCAGGCCGGCGGCAAAAGTGCTGCGGAGTTCGAACGCGAGTTCTTCCAGACGGCCCGGCCGACCAACCTGCTGAAGCGTTTCGCCACGACGGAGGAAGTCGCCAACCTGGTCGTGTACGTCGCGAGCGCCGCCTCGTCTGCGACGAACGGCTCCGCGTTGCGGGTCGACGGTGGGACCGTCAAACTCATCCTGTGAACGCAGCGTCTGGTAAACCGGCGAGGATCGATGGTCCATCCCCGGTCGAAGAGCCTTGGCCGGACCGCTTGGCCACGCTCGGCCTCGGCTTGCGACACACTTTTCTACCCGGCGACGTGGGCGAACTGATCCGCATCCACGGCGAGCAGAACGCGGTCGACTACGGCTTCGGCCCGGCGCACGAGGCGTATTGCGCCCGCATCGTAGCCGACTTCGTCCTGGAGCCGCAGCCGCGCCGCGCCCGCGCCTGGCTCGTGACGGCAGAGGGCGCGCTGGTCGGTTCGGTGTTCATCACCGAGCTGCCGGGGAACGTCGCGCAGCTGCGGCTCCTTTTCGTCCATGCCTGCTGGCGCGGCCGCGGCTTGGGACGTTGGCTGGTCCGCGCCGCCGTCGGCTACGCCCGAGCCAGCGGTTTCGGACGGGTGTTCCTCTGGACGGTACGCGGTTTGGACCGAGCCATCGGGATCTATGAGAACGCCGGCTTTCGGCTCACCAAAGAGAAGGGGAGCGCCGGATGGGGCGACGGTTCGGTCGAGGTTCGGTATGACTTGGCTTGGTGATCGCCGAGCCAGGACCGGCTCCGGTGACCGCTGGCCGGCTTCAGCAGTCCGCGGCTGACGCGACTTCTTCCTCAACGCGTCGAAAGGCGTCCCGTGGATCCGGCGCATGCGTGATCGGGCGCCCGATGACGAGGTAATCCGCCCCGGCCCGCACCGCGTCGGCCGGCGTGGTAAAACGTTTTTGGTCACCTGGTTCCGACCAAGTGGGGCGCACGCCCGGGGTCACCAAGGTGAACAAAGAACCGTAGTGCTTGCGCAAGGCGGGGACCTCGTGAGGGCTGGCGACCAGCCCGGTCAGGCCCGCGCCCTTCGCCAGGTCGCCCAACAACACCACTTCGTCAGCCACCGCGGCGCGGAAACCGGTTTCGCGCAAGGTCTCGTCGGTGTGGCTGGTCAACACGGTAACCCCCAAAAGGAGCACGTCCGCCCCGCCGCGTCCGGTCACGGCCGCCACGGCCATCTCCGTTCCACCCAGCAGGTGCAGCGTCAGCATCCCGACGCCGAGGTGGCGCACCGCTTCGACCGCCCGCCGCACGGTGTTTGGGATGTCGTGCAGCTTGAGGTCGAGGAACACTTGGAACCCTGCCGCCCGCAATTCGCCCACCAGCGCGGGCCCGGCGGCGCAGAAGAGCTGGAGGCCGACCTTGTACCAACGAACCTCATCGCCGAGACGTTCGACGAGGCGGAAAGCGTCGTCGCGGCTGGGCACGTCGAGCGGGATGATGATTTTGTCTTTGGCGGTCTCGGGCGCGTTCACGTAAGCACGATGCATGACGACCGAAACGCCCGCCAAGGTCAATCTCACCCTCGAGGTGCACGGCCGGCGCGGCGACGGTTACCACGAGTTGGCGACCTGGATGGTGCCATTGGCGCTCGCGGACACCCTCGACGTGGCGCTGGCGGAGGACGGCGCCGACCATTTCGAAACGGACGCACCCGGGCTCGCCTGGCACGCGCCGAACCTGGTTTACCGTGCCACGGCGCTCTTTCGCGAAAAGACCGGCCTCGGCCGGGCTTACCGCGTGCGCCTGCGCAAACGGATCCCGATCGGGGCCGGGTTGGCCGGCGGCAGCAGCAACGCGGCCGGCACCCTGAAGTTGCTGAACGCCTTGCACGGCACGCCTTTTGCCGAAGCGGATCTAGAGGCGTTGGCGGCGGAACTCGGATCCGACGTGGCGTTTTTTGTGCGCGGCAAATCGGCTTGGTGCACCGGGCGGGGCGAGGTGATGACGCCGAAGCCGCTGCCTTCGGCGGCGTGGTGCGTGCTGGCGAAGCCGGGATTTGGCGTGGCGACGGCCGAAGCTTACGCGGCGTACGCCCAACGGCCGGCCGACGCTCGGCGAGGCGAAGTCGCGGTGAGCCGCTGGGGGGAATTGCGCAACGACTTGGAACGTGCCGTGTTCCCCAAGTACCTGCTGCTGCCCGTGCTGAAGGCGTGGTTCGCCCGGCAGCCCGAATGCGGGCTCGCGTTGATGTCGGGATCGGGCTCCACCGTCTTCGGACTCACGGAGAGCGAGGCCACGGCAGAAGGCCTGCACCGGCGTTTTGTGGAGGAGCACGGGCAAGCTTTTTGGACCGGCGTTTACCGGGTGGAGGGTTGAGCGAGCGCGACCGAACGGGAGCGAGCGGCCACTCATGCCTGCGGTGGGGCGTTAACCCCCGACCGGCCGTCATCCTTTGCCGATAGAAGCTCTTGCCGGCCGTGCGGGTTTTCGTCCCACCGGGTCACCTGCGAGCTCTGGCCCGCCCTCCGCTCGCGCTCGGTCGCGCTCGGTCGCGCTCGGTCGCGCCCGCCGCCATTGACGGCCCGCGAAAACGTTTGGCGAACGCCTGACCCGCAGGCAGAGTCCCGGCATGGCGACAGAAGGCGCGCTCGGCTTGATTGCCGGCAACGGCATCTACCCGCGCCTCTTAGCCGACGCGGCACGGCGGCGTGGCGTTCCCGCCGTGCACGTGGCGGCCTTCGACGGCGAGACCGATCCGGGGATCGGCGAGGTGGCTGCCACTTTGGAGTGGTTGAAGGTCGGTCAGCTCGCACGGTTGTTGAAGTTTTTCCAGGAGCGCGGCGTCCGGCGCGCCGTCATGGCGGGCCAGATCTCCCCCAAGCACCTCTTCGACTTGCGGCCGGACATGAAGGCGCTGTTGCTGCTTGCGCGGTTGCCGGAGCGGAACGCCGCATCGCTCTTCGGCGCCATCGCCGACGAGTTGGCCAGAACCGGCATCCACCTCCTTCCCGCGTACACCTATCTGGAAGAGGCTTTGGCGGGCGCGGGCCATTTGGCCGGACCCGCACCGAAGCGCCGCCTGCTCGAAGACGCTCGCTACGGGTTTCGCCTGGCCAAGGAGGTCTCGCGGTTGGACATCGGTCAGACCGTCGTGGTCCGCCATGGGACGGTCCTTGCCGTGGAGGCGTTCGAAGGCACGGACGACGCGATCCGCCGTGGCGCCGCCCTGGGCCGCCGTGCGGCCGTCGTTGCCAAAGTGTCCAAGCCGGATCAAGATATGCGCTTCGACGTGCCAGTGATCGGGGTACGGACGTTGGACGTGGCGCGCTCCGCCGGGGTTCGCCTCATCGCCGTCGAGACCGGGCGCACGCTTTTGCTGGACGCTGACGCGGTCCGGGCGTCCGCCGAGCGTTTGGGCGTCACGCTTTACGGGCTGGAATGATGAAAAGGACGGTTCGCATCGGCGTCGTTGGGGTTGGAAGCATCGGACGGAACCACGCGCGCATCTGCGGCGCGCTGCCGCACGCGGAGTTCACGGCGGTGCTCGACACTAACGCGGACGTCGCCCGCGCGATCTCCGCCGAACACAGGGCCGTGGCGGCCGTCGATCTCCCTGACTTCGCCGACCGGGTGGACGCCGCCACCGTCGCGGCACCCACGGGTGCGCACCACGCCATCGCTTCGTTCCTGCTCGGGCGTGGCAAACACGTGTTGGTGGAAAAACCGATCACCGAGACGCCCGAACAGGCCGCCGAATTGGTGGGGCTCGCGCGGGAACGCGGCTTGGTGCTCCAGGTCGGGCACGTGGAGCGGTTCAACCCGGTGTTGGGAGCGTTGGAATCGCGTCTCTCCCGGCCACGGTTCATCGAGGCGCACCGGCTCTCGCCCTACCCGTTCCGCAGCCTGGAGATCGGGGTGGTGCTCGATCTCATGATTCACGACCTCGAGATCATCCTGCACTTGGTCCGGTCGCCGGTGGAAAACGTCGACGCGGTCGGGGTGCCGGTGCTCAGCAGAGGCGAAGACATCGCCAACGCCCGGATCCGGTTCGCGAACGGTTGCGTGGCCAACGTCACCGCCAGCCGCATCAGCCCGGAAAAGATGCGCAAGATCCGCGTCTTCCAAGAGGACGCCTACCTCTCGCTCGACTACGGCAACCAGAGTGGCGAAGCCTATCGGCTCGTGGCCGGGCAGATCGTGCGCCAAGCCGTCGAGGTGGAAAAGGACGAACCGCTGCGGCTCGAACTGCAAAGCTTCGTCGACTGCTGCCGGCGCGGGGGCGAGCCCGTGGTGTCCGGCTCGCAGGCCGCGGCCGCGCTCGCCTTGGCCATGGACATCACCGAACGGATCCGGCGCGGTCTCGCGGCGGACCCGGCCCCGTCCGGCGTCTCGGGCCGTTGAGCGAAGGGACGCCGTCCGATGACCCTTTACCTCATTGCCGGCGAGGCGAGCGGCGACGCGCACGCGGCGGTCCTCATGCGGGAACTGCGGGCCCGCCTGCCGGAAATCGAGTTTCTCGGTGCGGGCGGTCCGCGCATGAACGCCTTGGCCGGCGGCAACCTCTTTGAATGGACCGACCAAGCGGTGGTCGGACTCTGGGACGTGCTCGTCAACTACCCGTACTTCCGAGAAAAATTCTACCGCATGCACCGCGAGATCATGGCGCGGCAACCCGCGGCGGTGGTCTTTGTCGACTACCCGGGTTTTAATCTCCGCTTGGCGCGGTACCTCAAACGCCAAGGCTACCGCGGGCAATTGATCTTCTACATCAGCCCGCAGGTTTGGGCGTGGAACCGGGCGCGGATCCCCGCGATGGCGGCTTACTTGGACCTGATGCTTTGCATCTTCCCGTTCGAGCCGGCGCTTTACCGGCAGAGCGGACTGCGAGCCGAGTTCGTCGGGCACCCGATGTTGCAAGAATTGGCGAGGCACCGTCTCCCGGTGGCGCGCGACCCGGCCTTGGTCGGCCTGCTGCCCGGCAGCCGGGGACGGGAGGTTCGCCGCATTTTCCCGGTGATGTTGGCGACCGCCCGCCTGCTCCGCGCCGAGCGGCCCCACCTCCGCTTCGCCGCTTCGGCCGTCAACGCCGACCTGCGCGACCGCATGCAGGCGATGGCCGCGGCGGCGGGTATGCCCGAACTGCCGGTCGGCCTGAGAGACGCCCACCAACTCATGCAGCGCGCCGGCGTCGGCTTGGTAGCGTCCGGCACCGCCACGATGGAAGCGAGCTTTTTCCGCCTGCCGTTCCTGCTCCTCTACAAGGTGTCGTGGCTTACCTATGCGGTCGGCCGCGCGCTCATTCGGGTAAAGTATCTCGGCATGCCCAACATCTTGGCCGGACGCGCGTTGGTCCCCGAATTCATCCAGGGCGACGCGGAACCCGCCAGAGTGGCGGGCGCGTTACGGCGGTTGCTCGATGACCCCGCCGCCCGGGCGGCGATGCTTTCCGGGATGGACGAAGTGATCTCGGCGCTTGGGGAAGGGGAGGCCGGCCGCCGAGCCGCCGAAGCGTTGGTCGCCCACCTGCAACCGCCGGCCGTCCGCGCCTGAAACAGGCCGGCGCTACCACCTCGTCACCCCTTGCACTCACCATGGACAACCTCCCCGAGTTTTGGCAAAGCCTCTGGGCGCCTTGGCGCATCGAATATTTCGAAACGAAAGACCGCGACCCGGACTTTCTGCTGACGGCGGCGCAAACGTCGCAGGACGCCGAGCACTTGGTGCTGGTGCGGCGGAAGAGCTGCTTTTTGATGATGAACCGTTATCCGTACACGGCCGGTCACCTCATGGCCGTGCCTTACCGGCGTTGCGCCTTTCTGCGCGAGTTGGCGTCCGGGGAGCGCCTGGAACTGCTCAACCTGTCAATCTACGCCGAACACTTGCTCCGGACCGTGGCAAAAGCCCAAGGCTTTAACATCGGCTGGAACGTGGGCTCCGCGGCAGGTGCCGGGGCCGAGGGACACCTGCACCTCCACATTGTGCCGCGTTGGGCGGGGGACCACAACTTCATGACCGTGTTAGCAGGCGCCCGCATCATCCCGGACGGCCTGCGACCGCTCTACGACAAGCTGCGTGCGGCGATCGAAGCGGAACCCTACGAAGACGTCGTGGAAGGGTGAGGGGAGGAACGTTGGACGTCCAACGCTCCTGAGGCTGCTTGCGTTCTCTCCCCGTGCTCCGCTATGTAGAGGGGCGCATGCCTCCCCCCGAAGCGTCGGCGCCCCTCCTTTCCCTGGAAAAGGTCAGCAAATCGTTCCCCGGGGTGCAAGCGCTGGCGGACGTTTCGTTCGACGTGCGGTCTGGCGAGGTGCACGCGCTCTTGGGCGAGAATGGCGCCGGCAAGTCTACCTTGATCAAGATCATCTCCGGCGTGTACGGCCCCGACGCTGGCGAGATGCGCGTCAGCGGTGAACCCGTCCGCTACACGCAGCCGGGGGAGGCGCAGGCGCGCGGGGTGGCCACCATCTACCAGGAGTTCAGCCTTTACCCCGAGCTCACGGTGGCCGAGAACATTTTCGCCGGCCACATGCCGCGCCGCTGGGCCGGGTTGACGCTCGACTGGCGCAAAGCTGAGCGCGAGGCGGCCCGGCACTTGGAGGCGCTGGATGCTTCGGATCTCGACGTGCGGGCGCGGGTCGGCGCCCTTTCGGTCGGCAACCGCCAGAGGGTCGAGATCGCGAAGGCGCTGTCGCGGCGCGCCCGCATCCTCATCCTCGACGAGCCGACCGCCGTCTTGACGCAACACGACGCCGAGAGGTTGTTCGGCATCATCCGCCGGCTGCGGCTGCAGGGCGCCGCCATCATCTACATCAGCCACCGCTTGGAGGAGATCTTTGCTCTGGCCGACCGGG
>CAXUNV010000099.1:0-11145 GCA_964252355.1 uncultured Chthoniobacterales bacterium
CAGATTGGCGCGGGTCGACCCCGAGCCGGAAGGAGAGGGTGACCGTCTGGTCGAACTTGGGTGAAGGCATGGTCTTCAGCGCCGTGAAAGCCTCCTCCAAACCGTAAGCGTGCTCGGATTTCACGGCTTCGAGGCACGCGCGGTAACGTTTGCTGCGGTGTTTGTGGTCTTTCATGGTTCAAGCAGTACGAGCGGCCCGGGTCGGGCCTCCTGCGCGGCTCACCGCACCAATGCCACTGGGGCGTGGGCGACAAACCTTGGTTAAACGTTTCTTGTTTTACTCGACGACTTCGAGGCCCATCTGCCGGGCCGTCCCCAACAAGGTGCGATACGCAGCTTCCTCGCTGCGGGCATTCATGTCCTTGATCTTCACTTTCACAATGTCCATGACCTGTTTTTTGGTCAGTTGACCCACCTTGGCCTTGTTCGGTTCCTTGGAGCCGGCCGCGATGTTGGCCGCCTTCTTCAAGAGGATCGCCGCCGGCGGCGATTTCGTGATGAACGTGAAGGACTTGTCTTTGTAAACGGTGATGACGACCGGCAGGATGTCGCCCGCCTGCTTTTGCGTCGTGGCGTTAAACTCTTTGCAGAACGCCATGATGTTTACCCCGTTCTGACCCAAAGCCGGGCCCACCGGGGGCGCCGGGTTCGCCTGGCCCGCAGGGATCTGCAGCTTGATCGTCGCGACAACTTCTTTTGCCATATCGGATTAACCTCTTTCTACCTGCCAATACTCCAGTTCCACCGGCGTCGAACGCCCGAAGATGGAGACCGAGACGCGCAGCTTGCCGCGCTCCGGGTCAATCTCCTCCACGACGCCACTCTGGTTCTGGAACGGCCCGTCGGCCACCTTCACAGTCTCTCCAACCTCGAAGCTGACCTTCGGTTTTACCTTGTCTTCCCGTTCCCGAATCTGGGCGAGCATGCTCTCGACCTCCTGGGGCCGCATCGGCACCGGACGGTCTTTCGTGCCGGCAAAACCGAGCACCCCGGGCGTTTCCCGGATGAAGTACCAGGTGCGGTCGACCAAGCCACCGTTCTTCTCCAGCAGGTACATGTTCACGATGAGGTAACCCGGAAAGAATTTCCGGGTCGTCTCCGTCCGTTTGCCCCGCTTGATCTCTGAAACGCGCTCCGTCGGGATCAGGACTTCGTAAACCAAATCCCCCATTTCCTCGGTCTTCACACGACGCGTCAGGTTTTCGTAAACCTTCTGCTCCTGACCGGAGAGGACGTGGACCACGAACCATTGGTTTTTGTCGGGCTCGCTCATGGGGGAAATTGTCTCAATTGCCTCAGTTGCACCAACTGTATCAATGAAAGCCAATGTCACGACCGCCGCACGGCTGGGAGCTCCGGCATGGTTGCCATTGGTGCAATGGTTACAATTGGTCCAATTCCAACTCAGGGCACGAGCCAGCCCACGACCTTGACCATGATGAAGTCCCAGAAGGCGATGTAGCCGCTCAGCAGCAACATTGCGATCACGACGACGCTGGTGGAGTCGATCAGCTCCCGGTAACGCCGGGCACCTTTCTCTTTGGGGTCCCATGGCCAGCTGGCTTTGCCCAATTCGACCCGGACCTCGGTGAGAAACTGCAAGGCGCGACGCAACAGGGAAGCAGAAGGCTGGGGCGCTGTTTTGGGTAGTACCGGTCGGCTCATGGCATCGGGGGTAACCGTCGCACCAATTGCATCAAAGCGGCCCGAGTGCGCTTACGCGCGGCGGGCCCTTTGCATTGAGGCAACTGGTGCGACGGCTACGGTTCATCCCATTCTACCCAGGGCTCAGGTCAGGAGGGACTCGAACCCCCAACCGGCGGTTTTGGAGACCGCTGCTCTACCAATTGAGCTACTGACCTATGAGAGCCGCTTGGCAGCCCAGAAAAAGGGCGGTCCCGCCCGAAGCGGGACCACCAGTATCTTCTATATTACTCCTTGAGAGATGAGGGCTAGTCAAGGATATCCCCGACGCGTCCGGCACCCACGGTGCGGCCACCTTCACGGATGGCGAAGCGGATCGTCTTCTCCATCGCGATCGGGGTGATGAGCTCGACTTCGATCGACACGTTGTCGCCGGGCATCACCATTTCCACGCCTTCCGGCAATTTTACCGTGCCGGTGACGTCCGTCGTCCGGAAGTAAAACTGCGGACGGTAATTGGTGAAGAACGGCGTGTGCCGGCCGCCCTCTTCCTTGCTGAGGACGTAGACTTCCGCCTTAAACTTCTTGTGCGGTTTGATGGTGCCCGGTTTGGCTACCACTTGGCCGCGTTCGACGTCTTCCTTTTTAACGCCGCGGAGCAGCACGCCCACGTTGTCGCCTGCCCGCGCCTCGTCGAGGAGTTTGCGGAACATTTCGATGTCGGTGACCGTCGTCTTGGCGGTGGGCCGGATGCCGACGATCTCGACTTCTTCCATCTTCTTCAAGATGCCGCGCTCGACGCGACCGGTCACCACCGTGCCGCGACCTTCGATGTTGAAGACGTCTTCGATCGGCATCAGGAAAGGTTGGTCGATCGGGCGCTCCGGCAGCGGGATGTACTCGTCCACCGCCGACATCAGCTGCATGATGGCTTCCTTGTATTTTCCATCGCCTTCCAGCGCCTTCAGCGCGCTGCCTTTGACGATCGGGATGGTGTCTCCGGGAAACTCGTACTGGGAAAGCAGGTCGCGCACCTCCATCTCAACCAAGTCGAGGAGTTCCGCGTCGTCCACCATGTCGCACTTGTTCAGGAACACGACGATCGACGGCACGCCGACCTGGCGCGCGAGCAGGATGTGCTCGCGGGTCTGCGGCATCGGGCCGTCCGCCGCCGACACGACGAGGATCGCCCCGTCCATCTGGGCGGCGCCCGTGATCATGTTCTTCACGTAGTCGGCGTGGCCCGGACAATCGACGTGGGCGTAATGCCGTTTATCGGTCTGGTACTCCACGTGCGCGGTGTTGATCGTAATCCCGCGTTCCTTCTCTTCCGGCGCCGCGTCGATCTGGTCATAGCGCTTCGCCTCCGCCATGCCTTTTTCGGCCAGGATCGTCGTGATCGCGGCCGTCAACGTCGTCTTGCCATGGTCAACGTGACCAATCGTGCCGATGTTCACGTGCGGTTTGGATCTCTCGAATTTATCCTTAGCCATTTAAGGTCTTCTCCTTCGGGTCTCTGCTGACACTTTCGGTAAATGATCGGTCTGCGTCTTTTTCTGGGGCAGGACGCCGAGCCCATGACCGGGATTGAACCGGTGACCTCGTCCTTACCAAGGACGTGCTCTACCAACTGAGCTACATGGGCGCTACTGCCTCCCGGTCAAAGCCTTCGCTTCGGCATCGCCTGGATCGCCCGCGCGGTTTTTGAGGACAAAGACCCCGGCCCGCAGGGTTGGTCCAGCCCGCGGCGGGTCGATGGCGGCTCATGGTCCGTCAAGCGAGCCGGAAACTTAACAAAGAGCCTCAGGGCGTCAACAGGATTCTCGGCACGCTTTGTGCCATCAAACCGGGGGCGCCGCCACCCCCGAAGCCGGCTCCGGAGATGAGGGCGACGGTGAGATCGGCGCCGGACGCCACGTCTCCGCCACGCGCTCCACGCGCAAGGCTTTCCCGGTCCCTTCATCGATGTCGACCTGCAACCCGTGCAGGCGCACGTCCCCGCGCGCCACCGGAAAACTGACCGGCATGCTGCCGTAGAAACGCTGGATGATGGGCCCCATCTCCCGGCCCAACACCGATTCGACCGGGCCGCACATTCCGGCATCGCAGATGAACCCCGTCCCGCCGGGGAACACCCGTTCATCGGCCGTCTGCACGTGGGTGTGGGTTCCGGCCACCGCGGAGACCTTGCCGTCCAGGAAACGGCCCATGGCGATCTTTTCGCTGGTGGTCTCGGCGTGTACGTCGACGAAGATGACGTTCGTTTCGGCCCGCAACCGCTCCACCTCGGCCTGGACCGCGCGAAACGGGTTTTCCAAGTGCGGCAACATGTACGTGCGCCCTTGGACGTTGATGACGCCGACCTTGCCCTTGGCCGTATCCAGCACGATGGAACCATGGCCCGGCGTGCCTTCGGGATAGTTCAGTGGCCGCAACAGGCGCGGCTCCGTCCCGATGAAGGCGACGATTTCCTTTTGGTCCCACACGTGGTCACCCGTGGTGATCACCGCCACTCCGGCACGCAGGAGGTCGATGGCGATCTTGGGGGTGATACCCCGGCCGGCGGCGGCGTTCTCGCCGTTGACGACGACGAAATCGAGCGCCCGTTCGGCCCGGAGCCGAGGTAGGGTCTCGATCACCGCTCGGCGGCCCGGTTCACCGATGATGTCGCCGAGGAAAAGGAGTCTTAACATTGCCGGACGAAAGTGTCTGCCCTTAGAATCTCCCCCTTTATATCTCCCCCTTTATATAGAGTCGTGCCTCGTCCGTCGCAAATCGCCGCGTCCGTCCGACGCGCGTCTGCCGCCTTCGTCGGCTGCGCGCTCTCCTTGCTCCCCATCCACCCGACCCGCGCGCAACGGCTCTCCCCGCTGGCGGCACCACCCGACTGGGGCCGGTTGGCCCGCTTCGCCAAGACGCTGACGGCGGAGGACGCCAAAAGCTTACTGGAGGGCGTCTACGCCCCGAACGGTGCCGCCGGATCGACCGTCCGGTTCGAGCGTCGCGACGGCACCGCGGTGCTGGTGGCGCAAAGTTCTCCTGGCGCGGCGGTCGTCGTGCCTTTGGCAGACGCCCCGGCAGCGTGCGTGCCTGCGCCGGTCGCTTGGCGCCCGTTACCCCACCCAGCTCCCGATCCCGACTGCCCCTTGGCCGGGGTCCGCATCGCCCTTGATCCCGGCCACCTGGGCGGCCCCTTCGCCCGCATGGAGGAACGCTGGCTTCAGTTCGGGGATGCGCCGCCCGTCCGGGAAGGCGACCTCACCTTGCGCGTCGCCGAGCGTTTGGCGCCGGCCTTGGCACGGCTCGGTGCCGAGGTCCTCTGGGTCCGGTCCACCGACGGGCCCACCACCCCGCTACGGCCCGGCGACCTCCTCGCCACGGCCGAAGGGATCCTGCGAGCCGACGGCGTCACGCCCCTCCCCAACAACCTCGTGCCACCCCGCGGTGACCCCAGCCGGGAACGCTCGGTCGCGTGGCAAGCCGACCGGCTCTTTTACCGCGTGGCCGAGATCCGAAGCCGGGCGCGCCGGGTCAACGAGACGTTGCGACCCGACTTGGTCATCTGCATCCATTTCAACGCCGAGCCGTGGGGTGACCCCCGCCAACCGGACCTCGTGGACGTCGACCACTTGCACCTGTTGGTCAACGGGGCGTATTCACCGGGTGATCTGGCGTACGACGACGTCCGCTTCGCGATGTTGCTGCGGTTGTTGAGCGGAACGCACCCGGCGGAGCTGGGGGTTTCCGAGGCCGTCGCCCGCGCCCTGGCCCGCGCCACCGGCCTGCCGCCTTACCGTTACAGCAGCCCAAACGCCCTGCCCGTCGGCCACACCCCTTACCTTTGGGCGCGCAACCTTCTCGCCAACCGGATCTACGAGTGCCCCGTCATCTACACGGAGGCTCACGTCATGAACGGTCGCCCGTTCTTCGACCGGTTTCTCGCCGGTGAGTACGAGGGTTGGCGCCTGTTCGAGGGCGCCTGGCACGAAGACCTCTACCAGGAATACGCGCATGGCATCGCCGAAGGCCTGCGCCGGTATTGCTTAGGGCAGGAGTGAGCGGCGGGGCCGAATGAACGTTTGCCGTTTGCCGGTGCGGAACACCTCGGGATGATCTACGGGCGTGCGTCGAGGTGGGTTGGCTTCGCTGGATTTCCGGAAGGTAGGCGTCCCGCCTGCCCGATGCCGCCACCGCCGGGCAAAACGGTAAACCGCAAACGTTTGAACCCCAAACCGCGCGAAGCGCATTTGGTCGGGCTGGTGGGATTCGAACCCACGGCCTCCACGTCCCGAACGTGGCGCTCTAGCCAAGCTGAGCCACAGCCCGATCGACCGAAGAGCCGCAGGATACGGCCGCCCCTTCCGAATGCAACCGAAAAAGGTCAGGCGCCCCCACTCACGGCTGGACGGGAGTCGGGCGGCCACGCTATTCCCTCCCGGTATGCAGTTTCCCACGACGCGACGGTGGCGGTTGAGGCCCCTGCTTTTGGCGACATGCGCGTTGGGTTTATCGGCGGGAGCGGCGCACGCGGGCGACGCTGCCCTGCCCTCGGTGGTGATCGTCGCCACGGGCGGCACCATCGCCGGCACCGGCGCGACTTCGACGACCACCGTCGGGTACAAAGCCGCTACCGTACCCGTCGACGCGTTGCTCGACGCCGTGCCGGAGATCCGCAAAGTCGCGCGGGTCCGGGGCGAACAAGCGATGCAGATCGCGAGTCAGAACATGACGAACGACGGTTTGCTGCGCTTGGCGCGCCGCGTGAATGAACTCCTGGCTTCGGGTGACGTCGACGGCGTGGTGATCACCCACGGCACGGACACGCTGGAGGAGACCGCCTATTTCCTGAACCTCACCGTCCGCAGCGCCAAACCGGTCGTGCTGGTCGGGTCGATGCGTCCGTCCACCGCCATCTCCGCCGATGGTCCGGCCAACCTCTACGACGCGGTGCTGGTGGCGGCCAGCGCCGATTCCCGGGACAAAGGCGTGCTGGTCTGCCTGGAAGACGAGATCAACGCGGCGCGGGACGTCACCAAGACGAACACGGCCACGCTGGAGACGTTCAAATCGCCGGAACTCGGCTTGCTGGGCTACGTGCAAGGAGACCGGGTGGCTTACTACCGGGCACCGGTCCGGCGCCACACCGATCGTTCCGAATTCGACCTGACCAGCACGGAACGCCTGCCGGAAGTGGCGATCGTGTACGGTCACGAAGGGGTGACCCGGACGGCCATCGACGCGTTTGCCGCTGCCGGGGTCGACGGCATCGTCTACGCCGGGGTTGGCGACGGCAACCCGTCGGCCGTGACCGAAGCGGCCTTGGCCGACGCCCGGACCAAGGGCATCGCCATCGTCCGCAGCGCCCGGGTCGGCAACGGCATCGTCGCCCGCAACAACGAGGTGAACGATGACACCCGGGACTTCGTGGCGTCAGACACGCTCAATCCGCAGAAGGCCCGGATCCTCCTCGCCGTCGCCCTTACCAAGACGCGGGACGCCAAGGAACTGCAACGGATCTTCTACGAGTACTGAATCCCTCTAAGGCACGCAGAATTCTTGAACAGAAGGAGATGAAGGAAACGAAGGGAGAAAGGTCAGGAAAGTTGATCCCATCACCAGCCTGTCCCGGTCTGAGCAGAAGGGTTGCACAGAAGGTAACGAAGGGATGAATTTTATTTGGCTTAACCTCAGCTTTCGTCGCCTCATGCCCGTAGGAGAACCTCCCGAGCATCACCTTCAGCCTTAAAGCCCTTCTCCCTTCGTTTCCTTCGTTACCTTCTGTTCAACCTGTCTGTCTTGTGCGCCGCGCGACCGAAACCGGCTGCAAACTTTGGGAATGGCGTGATTCAGAGCACCTTCCGTCGCTTGCTTCCTTCGTGCCCTTCGTGGCCTTCTGTGCAACTCCCTTTGTGTGACGATGGAACCCGTGACCCGTCCCGTGCACGAACTGACCGCATCCGAGGTGATCGAACGGCTCGGGTTGCAGCCGCACCCGGAAGGTGGGCATTACGTCCAGACTTTCCGCGACCCTGAAGGGGTTGGCGGTCGTCCCCATTCCTCCGCGATTTTGTTCTTGTTAGCCGCCGGCGAGGTCTCGGCTTGGCACCGCGTCGATGCCGTTGAGGTGTGGCATTGGCACGCCGGGGCACCCATCGAACTGCGGGTGTGGAACGATGCGGGTTCCAGGCTCTGCACGACCCTGCTTTGTCCGGAGCTGCTCGCCGGTCAGCAGCCCCAAGCGGTCGTGCCGAAGGGGGCGTGGCAGACCGCACGCAGCCTCGGGCCGTGGACCCTGGTCGGCTGCACCGTCGCACCGGCCTTCGAGTTCCGCGGGTTTGAGCTGGCCCCACCCGGCTGGGAACCGGCGTCAGATTAGGCAAGGGGTCTGGCGCGACCGCGGACTTACTTGGCGACTTCCGTCGCCAATGACGCCGACGGCGAAATCCCGTGGGAGACCTGGACCTGGAAGTGGCGCTCCAGGAACTGCTCCAGGCTGAGCCATTCATCGCCGTCCCGCACTTGGCGGGTCCACGCGCAGACTAGCACCATGTCGCGGCGCATCTCTTCGACCTTGGCTTGGGAAGCTTTCAGCTTCCGGATGAGCCTTTCGCGGCGGCTCGCGGCCAGGGTGGCGCGGCGTTCCTGCAGTTCCAACGCGGCACCGAAGCGCACCAACAGCACCACGCCACCGACGGTGACAAGCAGCACCAACGCGATCGCCAGCGGCGGGTTCAAACGACCGCGCGCCGCCAAGTACTGCGCGATGCCGGCGACCGAGGCCGGTCCTGCCAACGCCACAGGTAAGAAACCGCGCATCACCAACCCCGAGCCGGCTTTTTGCCGAAATCGGCGGATGGCCCGTCCGTTGGGCGTCCGCGCGAGCAAACCCCAACCCAAGCAGACCGAACAGACGGCGGTAGGAAACGCCATGCCCATGAGCGGCGCCGGGCCCACGGGATGCGGCATGAGCACGTACAAACCCAACCCGAGCAACGCCCACGACGGGAAGAACAGGCCGAACAACGTCGCCAGGGTTGAGCCCGTGCCGAGCCGGTCCTTGGACCGACCCACCAGCAGCACCGCAAAACCGAACAACAAGACCGTGGCGCAGATTTGTGGCGAGGGACGTCCGGGTGCGTACCCGCCAAGCCCCCGCAGGTCGTCCGCAAAAAGCCACCGGTCGAGGGGCGTGGTGGCCAGACCCAAAAGATCTTCCGCGAGAAAGTTGACGGCCAAGAGCGTCGTCACCGAGCCGAGCAGCGGACGCAGCACGACCCTTCGCTCCAGCCGATCGAGCGCGAGTTGCACCCCCGCCATGCCGGCGAGCAAGACCGCCGTCCAGGGGTAAAGCCCGGTGAATGGCGGAAACGGCCGACGGATGAAGTCAACGTCGAACGTCCAGCCGAATACGTGCCAGCCGACGATGGCAAGCGTGAGCACCGCCGGCCAACGGACGGGCGCGGGACGGCCAAAGGATTTCGGCATGGATGGGGTGATCGACGTTTTTGCCGCGCGTTTAAGGCGCGGTTGCGGCATGGGCCGTCGAACCACGGCCGACGTCGTGGCACCCCGGCGGCGGTGACAGGGATGGCCGGCACCCGCCGAGGTTAACCCGAGGTTTCCTCCATCACCTCGACCCGGTCGGGGTAGAACGCGAGGTGCCCGGCGATGACGGCGACCGCCGCAAAGGGATGTTCGTAGCTCCAGACCGCGTTCTCCGCCGTGGCCCCACCGTCGGACGCGATCGTGAAGTACGACGCGTCCCCTTTGTAAGGACAATGCGTGGAGTGGTCCGTGCGGCGCAGCTTTGACATGTCGGCATCCTCGCGAGGGATGTACTGCACCGCGGGCAAGGACGCCTCTTTGAGCGTGAGCGCGCGCGAAGTCTCCGCCAAGGTGCAGCCGCCGTAGGTGACGCGGACCCGGTGGGAGTTGGGGGTGACGGTGATCGGGTGGTCAGAACCGGGGATCTTCATGCGGTGTTCTCTTAGGTAAGGGTTGGCGCGGTGAAAACGCAGGAAAGCGGGCGCTTGACCCGCTGAGGAGGCGTGGTTTGGCTCCATGCCGCAGAACCGTTCATAGTGCAACCCGCGGTGCCGAAGCGTCCGCAACCCCGGACGGAAATGACCCAAAGTGGACCAGAGCGAAGGCCGGGTAAGCGCGGATGCCACGTTCCCGCGAAACCCGTCCGCCGATGACCATGGGTGGCACCCACGATGACCGGATCAAAATCGACCTGTCCCTCGTGCGTCGTCTGATCGCGGCGCAGTTCCCGCAAGGGGCAGACCTCCCGGTCACGCCTGTGGCAAACGGCGGGTCGGGTTGGTAGACGTTCACCTCGTCGAGCTCGAGGTCGATGTCTGGGGGGCAACCCTCACGCCGGACCGGCTCCCCGCCGCATCCAACCACGGGGGACCTAACCGAAACCGAGGATCGCGCGACCATCGCCCGCGCGGGATCAGAACTTGCTGCGAAAGATGAAACCGGCCCGCAACCCGGAGCATCACCCCGTGCAACTCTTTCGCATCAAACCACCGGACCAATTGGGAGGCGATGCCGACGAACGCGGAGGCTTCCACCGCAGCTTGGGCGGTTGGCACCTCGTTTTCCTCGGCATCGGCGCCATCGTCGGCACCGGCATCTTCGTGCTCACCGGCACGGCTGCCGCCCAACACGCCGGACCCGCCATCGCCCTCTCCTTCGTGATCTCGGCGTTGGGCTGCCTCTGCTCGGCACTCTGTTATGCGGAGTTCGCTTCGATGCTGCCGGTCTCCGGCAGTGCGTACACCTACGCCTACGCGACCGTCGGTGAACTCGTCGCGTGGATCATCGGGTGGGACCTCATCCTCGAATACTTGGTCGGGGCTGCGACCGTCGCTTCGGGCTGGTCAGGGTACTTCACCGCCTTGTTGGGCGATTTTTCCCTGCGTTTGCCGCCGACCTGGGCCAACGCGCCGTTCAACTTCGCCGACGGCAAGTTCGCGGCGACCGGTGCGGTCCTCAACCTCCCGGCGGTCTTCATCGTCGCCATCATCAGCACCGTACTGGTGTTCGGCGTCCACAATTCCGCGCGCGTCAACGCCGCGATCGTGGCCGTCAAAATCTTGGTGATCCTCCTCTTCCTCGGTTTTTGCGCCCCGCACGTGCAGGCAAAAAACTGGGTGCCGTTCGTGCCGCCCAACGACGGCAAAATCGGCGTCTTCGGTTGGACCGGCGTGCTCGCCGGGGCCGGCGTCATCTTTTATGCGTTCATCGGCTTCGACGCCGTGACCACCGCGGCGCAGGAGGTGAAAAATCCGAAGCGCGACATCCCGTTCGGGATCCTCCTTTCGCTCGCGGTCTGCACCGCTCTCTACATCCTGGTGTCGCTCGTGCTCACCGGAGTCGTTGCCTACCGCGAACTCAACGTGCCCGCCCCGGTGGCGTTCGCCGTGGAAAAGTCGGGACCGTCCGTCGCGTGGATCAAACCGTTCATCGAACTCGGCGCCATCGCCGGGCTCC
>CAXUNV010000099.1:11155-11465 GCA_964252355.1 uncultured Chthoniobacterales bacterium
TCTTGGTGCTGCTCTTGGGCCAACCCCGGGTCTTTCACCGGATGGCCGTGGACGGACTCCTACCGTCCGTGTTCGGCAAGTTGCACCCGAAGTTCCGCACCCCCGTGGTGACGACAACCGTGACCGGCGCGGTCTGCGCCGTGTTGGCCGGTCTGTTCCCCGTCAAGGTGCTGAGTGAACTGGTCTCCATCGGCACCCTGCTGGCCTTCATCATCGTGTCGGCCAGCATCGTGATCCTGCGCCGGACCCGCCCCGACCTGCCGCGAAAGTTTCGGACGCCGTGGGTGCCCGTCGTGCCGGCGTTCGGCGC
>CAXUNV010000100.1:0-11460 GCA_964252355.1 uncultured Chthoniobacterales bacterium
CGGGCACATCGACCCCGCGGTTCAACTCCTCGCAAGCTTCCCGCGCCCTAGCGCAGCCTTCCTCGGTCTCGACATAACCGGGGAACTCCACCTTGAGCAGGTCAACGCCCAACGCACTGACCTCGTGCGCTCCCTCCACGATGCCCTGGACCCGCCGTGCTCTCCACGCCTCACTCTTCGGGTCCTCGCCTTCCAGAGGGTACCAGATCGGCTCGACCACCAACGGCAGCGAGAGCTCCGCGCACTCGCGCACCAGGGTGCGGATGACCCCGCGCTGGTGCTCGGCCACCGCGCTGTCAGGCCGGTAAAACCAGAGCAACTTGCAGACGTCGACGCCGAGTCTCTTCATCTGTTTGAGACCCCAACGTTCTCGAAAGCGGGTTTTGCGGGTCGCCGTCGGCGGCTTGTAGTCTTCGTCTTCGATGCTGGCCATGAGGCCGACCGAACCAGGCAACGCCCGCGAGGCGATGGCCTGGGCGAGCCCAAACCGGGCGTCTAACAAAAAGGCGCTGCACTCGGGCGCCAGCGCCCGGATCAAGTCTGCTTTGGCATCGCCGGTCCGGCGGTAATCTACGGTGGCCGGGTCAGGATCCAGGAGTTCTTGAAAGTCGGAGAGGTGGTCCAACGCGCAGATCAGAAAAAAGCCGTCGGGGCTGGTGACCCGTTGAAGACTGCGCATCTTGCCGAGATCGGGCGGAACTGGGTGTTTGTTCATGTTTCAAACGTGTTTGCTGGCGAATGACCGCGGTGAGATTCCCCTGCTTAGGGTGCCCCTCGCGAACCCGCGAGCAGCAGGGTTCCCGCCAGGAAGGTGTCGCCCAATCCGATGGTCGCGGCGGGTTGTTCCAAGTGGGGGACGGCGCAGCAGACAACCGACCGGTCGCCACGGGTGCCGAACGGGTGGCACGGCGGCTCGTGAAACACTCCTTGGCTCGGAATGCCGGTGGGTCGGCAAATCTGGCCTTGGGCCGCGCGGCTTGCCGCGAGCAGACATCCGCACAGCAGAGCGTCGAATTCGCGTTCCGGGTCGCCTCGGGTGAGGGTCAACGCCCACGCGTCGGCGTGGACGCAGAGGCGGGTCAAGTCCAACTCCTGGCTAAGCTCAAGGGCTTTGTCGATCGGTCTTTGCGCGGTTGCGCACAAGCTTTGTAGCTCCGAAAAGCTCATGCCCAAAGAGGTGATGATGCCCGCGCAAGCCCTCAAAACGCGGTCCCTGGCCGGAACCGTCGGGAAATCACCCAACTCCAAGTGGAGCATGGGCAAGCCGCCGCCCCGCCAAACCCTGGCCAGCCGCAGGCTCGTCACCAGGGCCGCCTCGAGCTCTCGGCCGGCAATCTCGTTGAACCCCGACAAAATGCCGGCACTCGCCCGACCCGCGGCGGCGGTGCTCTCCCTCGCGAAATCCGGGTCTTCGTCCAACCGCTCATCCGCGAACCGCACGATGGTGCGGCTGGACCGCTTGGGGGTAAAAGTGCCGACCCTGACCCCGGCCGTGAACTCAAAGATGTAGTGGGCTGGCTTGCCGCCGGGTACCGGCGCGAGCCCGCCGCACGCGCGGACCCCGGCGGGGGTCGCGACCTGCACGTCGGGATGGATGACGGCCAGTTGCCGCGCGCTGCGGTCTTGCAGGCTGATCAGCGCAGGGGCGCCCAGCAGCGCTAGCGTTTGCGCGGCTTGCGCCCCGGTACCGCCCACGCCCCAACCGGTCACCTGCAAATGGTGCTCAACCCACGCGCCGCCCTCAGGCCAGTCCAGGTGCACCTCGCCGCCGACGCCGGCCGCGGCCCGCCGGAACAACTCCTGACCGAGCGCCGCCTCGGGCGTGCCGTCCACCGCCTCCAGCAACGGTTGCGCTTGGTGCAGACGCACGTAGGCGTCCAGGGAGGTCGAGGCCGCAAAGCGTCAGCCGGGCCGCCCGCACCTCCTCCGGCAACCGTCGGAGCAGGCGTTCGTACGCCAAACGCCAATCGGTCGCGGTCACTCCTTGATGGCGCCTCCGGTCAAGCCGCTGATGATGTGCCGTTGGAACGCCAGCACCAAAAGGACCAGTGGGAGTGTGACGATGACCGACGCCGCCGCGACGTCGCCCCAAGGGATGTAATGAAGCCCGGTGAAGTTGGCGATGCCGACGGGCACCGTCTGGTGACCGATGTCGGAGGTGAAGGCGAGCGCGAACATGAATTCGTTCCAGGCCGCGATGAAGCACAGCAGGCCGGTCGTGATCACCGCCGGGAGCGACATCGGCAGGATGATCCGGAAAAGGATCCGCAACGGTTTGGCGCCGTCGATGCGGGCCGCCTCGTCGATGGTGAGCGGGATGGAACGGAAGTAGCCGAACAGCACCCAGATCACCAAGGGGAGCCCCAAGGCCAAGTAGACCGCCACCAGCACCCGGTAGGTGTCCAACCAACCGAAGTCGGACGCCAGCACGTACAGCGGTGCCACGATGGCGATCTGGGGGAACATCGACACGGCCAGGATGAATCCCAGGATGCCGAACCGGCCGCGGATCGGAAGCCGGGCCAAGGCGTACGCCGCGACGGACCCGAAAAGCAGGCAGAGGAAGGTCGTGCTGACCGTGACGATCACCGAGTTAAGCAGGTAACGGTGCAGGCCTTTGCCGACAAAGACGTTTACGAAGTGCTCGAACGTCGGTGGCTGCGGCAGGAGCTTCGGGCTGCCGCTCACCAGTTCGCGGTCCAACTGCAGCGAAGTCGACATTTGCCACACAAAAGGTCCCGCCGACCAAAGGACAATGAACGCCGCGCAGAGATAGACGAGCACGCGGCGCAACCGCGGCCAAGCGGACCTCCAGCGCGGCTGACGCAAGACAGATCCGTTCATTGCCCCGCCTCCCGCATCTTGCGCAAGAGGCACACGCCGAAGACCACGGCGAGCGCCGCCTCAGTGATGAACATCATGGTCGACAGGGCCGAGCCGTAGCCGAGCTGAAGGGCCGAGAAGAGGTGCTTGTAGGTCATCGTGGAGAGGACTTCCGTCGAGTCCGCCGGCCCGCCGCCCGTCAAGACGTAGACGAGGTCGAAGATCCGGAACGCGTCCAAGGCCCGGAACATCGCGGCGATCAACAGCGTGGGGGCGAGCAGGGGAAGCCTGACGCGCCAGAACTGTTGCCAGGGGTTCGCCCCGTCGATGACGGACGCCTCGACGAGCGAATGCGGGATGGTTTGCAGTCCGGCCAGGAGCAGCAGACCCATGAAAGGCGTCGTCTTCCAGACGTCGGCGATCACGATCGTCCAAAGGGCCGAACTGGTGGAGCCGTACCAATCGATCGCGTGTCCGATCAGGCCGGCGCTCCGCAGCAGGTAGTTGACCACCCCGTTTTGCCCGTCAAACAACCAACCGAACATCTTGGAGGTGACCACCGTGGGGATGGCCCAGGGGATCAGCATCGCCGCACGCACGACGCCGCGGCCCCGGAACGGTTCGTAGAGCACCAGGGCGATGGTGAGACCGAGCGTGGTTTCCAGCAGGGTCGAGGCGACGGTGAACTGGACCGTGTGAAACCAAGCGTTCCAGAACTGGCCATCGGTCACCAGCTGGCGGTAGTTGTCAAAGCCGGTAAACGAGTCCGTTGGTGAAGCCAGGGTCGTGTCCCGAAACGAGAGCCACAAACCCAGCAGCACCGGGTAAACGGAGATCGCCCCAATCGAGGCCAGGGCCGGCGCCAGGAGCAGGAGCGGCGCCGAGTCCCATCTCCGCGCCCGAACTAACCTCGGGCCGAGGGCGATGGGCCGATCCTTGACCTCCGTGATGGCCATCGCCGATCTCCTAGGCGGCTTTGACGACCGTTTGGATCTTTTCCTTGGCGTTCTGCAGGGCCGTCTTGACGTCGCCGCTCGTCAATGCGCGGGAGATTTCGGACTGCAAAATCAGCGTCACCTGGGGATACTTCGGCGTGACCGGTCGCGGCAGCGCCCCGACGAACACCGCCTTCAAAGGTTGCATGAACGGCTGCTCTTGCGCGATCTGCGGGTGGTCGAACACCGAGGCCCGGGTCGGGCAGAGGCCGAGCTGGGTGGCGAATCGCAGCTGCGTCTCGGGCGAGGACATCCAACGCACGAAGTCGACGGCGGCGTCGCGGTTCTTGGTCGAAGCGTTGATGCCGTATTGGTAGCCGCCAAGGCAGGCCGCGCTCTGTTTATTGGGAAAGTGCGGCAACGGTGAGACGCCCACCTTGTCGACCACGGCGGAATCTCCGGGACTTTGCGCGATCTTCCAAACGTAGGACCAATTGCGCAGGAAAGCCGCTTGGCCCGAGGTGAACGGCCGCCGCGAGGGCTCTTCGTCCCAACTCAAGGCATCTTCCGGGGTGATCTGATGTTTGCGGATGAAGTCATGCATCATTTGCACAGCCTCGACCGCGGGCTCGTCCGCGATGGAGACGGTCTTGCCGTCAGGCTGCAGGATGGCGCCGCCGTTCGAGCCGACGAACGAGACCAAGTCGCACACCAGCACCTCCGCTTGCTTGCCTTGCCAAAGGAAACCGAACTTGGCTTGGCCCGCGCTTGCCAACTTCTTCGAGGCATTGATCAAGTCGTCCCAAGTTTCCGGCGCTTTGGCACCGATCCCGTCCAGCAAATCTTTGCGGAAGTATAACATGCCCGAATCGACGAACCAGGGTAGGGCCGTCAGCTTGCCGTCCCAAGTGCAGCCCTGGACGATACCTGGGAAGTAATCTTTCGCGTCGCTCCCAAAATGGTCGTCCAAGGGGAGCGCCCATTTGGCAGCCGCAAATTCCGCGATCCAAATGATGTCCTGCGTGAAGACGTCGGGGTTGCCGTTGCGGCGCGCGAGCTGCTGCACCAACGCCTGGTGCACTTCGGTCGAAGAACTGGGCGGGGGCAGCTCCTTGTAGGTGACGTGGACCTTGCTTTGCGCGCCGTTGTAGGCCTCCACGACTTCGGCGATGGTTTCCTTGGCAAAGAATTTGGCGCTGGCAAACGTGATCTCGGTCGCGGCACTGCCGGCGGCCCAGCTGCGCCGGGCGGGCAGCAACGACGATGCCCCGGCCGTCACGCCCGCGACGGCCAAACCCGTGCGCTTGAGAAAATCGCGCCGCGGCATGCCCGGAGACGATCCCTCCGTGGTCCCGGTGCTTGCACCGTCCGACTTCGCGTCCGCCAAAGCAACGCTCGCATGCTGAAGTTTGCCGTCTGGGGGTTGCAATCCTTGCATAACTTCGCGTTATAGGGCCGAAATCTTGGCAGCGTCAAGGTTGATCCGGCAAGCTTTTCGGCCCAAATAGGCAGAGGCCCGCACGTCTCGTCCACTTCATGAGTTCTCTCGACCTTTCCGCCCGTGATGGCGCACTCCCCGCCAGTCATGGGGTGTTGTTGCGCCTCCTGCGTGCCCGAGGGCAGATGACGGTGAACGAACTGGCTGACCACTTCGCGGTTTCAGGCGACACCGTCCGACGAGACCTCGACCTGCTGGCCTCCCAAGGCTTGCTGGAGCGAACGCACGGGGGCGCGGTGGCGTTTGAGAACTTGGTGCACCGTGACTCGACGTTCCACCAACGGATGGGGCGGCAGATTGCCGCAAAAAAACGCATCGCTAAGCTTGCGCAGGAGTTAGTCAAGGATGGCGAGACCCTATTGATCAACGGCGGGTCTACCACCCGGATGTTTGCGACTGAGTTGAAGGCGCGCCATCTGACGATCGTCACCAACAGCCTAAGCCTTCCTCCCGCGGTACCGGCTGAGTGCGTCCGCGACCTCTACCTGCTTGGAGGTCAGTACAAGGGAGATGCGTTGGTGACGGTGGGACCTATCTTAACTTCGGGCGTAAGCATCAGCGTCGATTCGGCGTTTATCGGGGTGGGCGGCATCTCGGTTCCCGAAGGTCTGACCACGACGGTGCTCGAGGAGGCGATCATGATGGCGGCGATGATCGCGGCCGCCCGGAGGACGGTCGTGGTGGCGGACGCCTCGAAGTTCGGCGAACGGTCTTTTGCGCACATTGTGCCGTTGGATCGGATTCAGGTGCTCGTGACCGACGCGGAGCCGGCGAGCGACTTGCGCGAAGCGCTGGACGCCGCCCGCGTTCGGGTGATGATTGCACCCGAGGAGTAGGAGCCGGAGCGGCGGTTGCGGGTTGCCGGTTCTCGGTTGCCGGCGGCCATCGCCAAAGATAGGTACGGCAAGACGAGGAAAGGACCCGCCGCCGGGCTGGAACGGGGGTCTGGCCCGCTGCTGGGACCGTTCGCGCCTGCTCAGACGAAGCGTCTAACCCCCGCCCGCATCGCTGCGGGCAGGGGCTGCGGGCAGGGCACCCCGACGCCCGTCCGGCCCATCTCGGGGCGGCTCCGCCGGGCACGTTCTGCGTCGTTAACTTTGGCCTTTGTCGTCTGCCATTTGCCGGGCGGGCGGAGCGCCCTGCCACCACCGGTCCCCAAAGATCCAGAGTCCGGCGTAGGTAACGAAGAGCACGGCGCCGAGCGGCTGCACCGACTTCAGGTAAACGTTTCTTTTCACGTGCAAAAAGCTGTTGAGCGCCAAGCCAAAGACCAAAACGCCGTAGCTGGCGTAGATCACGGCGCGCATGCGGAAGCCCTGTTCCGTCGCGCGCAGGCAGGCGTAGGCTAGAAGCGGCGCCAGCAGGACGTAGGTCGCCGATTCGGTGGATGGCCCGAGCAGCAACATCCACGCGCACCCTAGCAGGAGCACGGCATGCGACAGGCGCGAGCGCGACCAACCGGCACGCTGGCCCCACCAACACGCGCCGGCCAAGGCGAGTGCGGAGACGGCCTGAAACCACGCGTACACCCTTCCCCCCAGATGGAGGTGCAGCGCCCGCGTCAACATCCAAAGGTCGCGCGGAGCCATGTCGATGTTGCCCCGACGCAGGTCGGTGCGCCGCGATTGGAACCAGCGCCCGTACTGTTCGGTGACGTAGCCCGGGTGCTGGCAAAGGTAAGGAAGCAGGCCGATGCCGACGAGCGTGAGCGCCAGCCGCCAACCGAGGGGGCGCGGGTACAAGAGCGTCAACAGCAAACCAACGGCCAGGGGGTAAACCTTGAAATAGGTGGCGATCCCGATGAGCAGCGCGGAAAGGGTCCACCGCCCATCTTGGGCGCACAAGACCGCGCCAATCAGGAGCGAGATCATGAGCGGGTTCACTTGGCCGTTATTCAGATTGCCGAGCGAGATGGGGAAGAGCAGACCAAGGAACAAAGCCCGCTGCGTGCGGTCCGGGGTGCCTGGGGATGCCCGTCGCAACCAGAGGAGCGCGCCGGTTAGGAACGCCGTCATGTTAAGCAGGCGCCACGCCGCGGCGCCCACCCCGGACGGTAAGGGGGCAAGGAGGGCAAAGAGGGCGGCCACCGGCGGCGTGTAGATGAACCCTTGGTGAGTGCGGTAAAGCGGCTGCCCGTGCAGCCAGTCGTTTCCGGCCTGCTGGTAAGTGGGGAACAGATCATTCTCGTGGCGCGCCAAAGCCACGCGGACGCAAACGACGGTGAAGGCAACGGTCCACAAACCCACGGCACCGTAGAAAAGGAGCGACGATCGATTTGGTCGATCGGCAGTGGCAACGGTCTGGGTCATGGTAAAGGCAACAGGCACGGGTGCGATTACGGGGGGCATCGACCGGCAAAAAAAGCCGTCGGCCGGCTACGGCTGCTTGGTAAAGTTTAGTCCGACCTCGGCCGCCTTCCTTGAGAGGAGTTCCCGTCTTGACCCAGAAGAGCAACCATGGCCTTGACCCGCGACACGTTGCGCCGCATGCGGCCAATGTAGGGATTGTCCAAGGGACCATTGCCCAACAGCCGGTGCAGCCCACGCCACTCCAGCTCCAAGCGGCAGCCGACGTGTTGGCTAAAGAAGGTTTCGGTCCCGGCGAGGAGGTCGCGCAAGCTGCGGTACGCCGCAAAACCGCCGTTCTCAAAGCGGGAGTAGGCGCTGGCTTCCCGAAACTCCAGGTAAAGGCCGGGCAATCGTTCGGGGTAATCCTCCGCGGCAACTTGGCCCAGCATGTCGCCGGTGGCGACCAACGCGGCAATCACCCATTCACGGCTGTTGCGAAACGGCAAGTCGTCCATGCGCGCGCCCACCGCGGTGGCGCTGATGGCGTTTTGCACCTGCCGGAGTTCGTCGGGCGTGAACCCTAAGGCGGGCAGCAGGTCCCACGCGCGGAAGCAGCTGCGCCCGACGTGCACCGCGGTATACTTCGCGCCGGAACCCGTGCTGTCGCCGACCCGCTTGAGATAACCGGTGTCGTGAAAAAGTACGGCGGCAAACGCCAGCAGGTAGTCCCGTGCGTCCAAAGCGCCCACCACCCGCCTTTGGCGGTGCGCCTCGCACAGATCGAGCGTCGCCAGGGCCGACTGCATCGCGTGGTCGAAATCGTGAAATGCCGTGTCGCAAGGCTGAATGCCCGGCACATCCCCGTGGTATAGCCGGTGCGTTTGGTCGACCAAGGCCACCGCCAAAGCATCGGTCCCCGGGGATTCCTGACCAAAAAAACGCTCGGCCCGCGCGCGCGCCTGGAGAAAGGTCGGTGACTCAAGCATTGCAGGGGGGCAAAACCGACCGTCGCCAAAGGCCCGGCGCAAGCAACCAAAATCTCTCGGCACCCCGGATGGCGTAAGCGGGCGGGGTGCACCCCTGGTTTTAGCCGCGGAAAGGTCCGCGAAAAAAAATTACCCGAACGTGTGAATTTTAGTTGATGAGGGGTAAACGCCTTCCTAAGTTGATCGTACCAGCTCGACCGGCCCCCAGAACGTGTTCCCCCTCTGGTCGAGTTGGTCTTTTTTTTCCTTCCGGAGGACGCGCGTGGCCCTTTCGGCTGCCAAGTGGTGCCTTGTTAAACCCGCGTTGGCCTGTCATGCCCCTTGGCGAAGCCGCCTAAGACGTTTCTGACGGGCGACTAAGGTAGCGCCGACGTCCCGCCAGTCACGGGAGAGGGAAAAGCCGCGACCGCTTTCTGAGCCGGAGGCAAGGCGCGGGCCGCCATCCCGAGCCACTGGCAGCCCACTGGCGCCGCCTTCCGTCTTCCGGCTTCCCAATTCTTAAGGCAGTCTCGGGTCTTCGGCCGCGATGAACGTCCCATGGAGGAGGCGCACCGCCGCCCGCACCGCCAGCCGCGGCAGCAACCAGGAAATCCGGAATGAGGAGGTTGCGATGCCGGCCGCACCGATCCCCGTCGCCCTCAACGCCTGCGTGCCTCGCCGCACCTTCTCATGCGTGGCGTTGATGCCAGCCCCCACCACGCTCACGGCGCCCAGCGTGTCGTCCCAGGTCGTTTCATCCCGGACCGCGGCCAACGACGCGCGGACCGTCTCCTCATGGTGCAGGTTCTCCTTCGACAACACCACCTCCAAGCAGGGTCGACCGGTGGCGTCTTGGCCAACGTGCACCTGTTTGCCAGGTACCCCGGCATCGTCCAGCACAGCCAGAGTTCGCTCGACGGCCGTCGTGCGCACGACCACCACCGCCTCCTCGCTGGCCACGCCGACCACCGAACCAGGCGCGTGCGGCGCATGCCGGCGGACGACGCTGCCGTCCAAGGAAGGGTCAGGGCCGGGAAGCGCGCTGCGCGTCGCGCGCGCGTAGATCGCGATGCCGCGCTCTTTGGCAAACTCGACCGCTTGCGCATTGAGCACCCGCGCACCCGCCTCGGCCAGTTCCTGGGTCTCTTCGTAAGACAACGTCGGGATCCGTCTGGCCTCGGCGACCACGCGCGGATCGGCCGTGTACACGCCGTCGACGTCGCTGCAGATCTCGCACCAGGCGGCGTCCAAGGCAGCCGCCAAAGCCACCGCCGTGGTGTCGCTGCCCCCGCGCCCGAGGGTCGTCACTTCGCGCCGGTAAGAAACCCCTTGGTACCCCGCCACCACCACCGTGTACCCGCGGGAGAGTTCGTCTTGGATGCGAAAGGGCCGCACCTCGATGATGCGCGCGTCGACGTGCCGATCGTTGGTGATGATGCCCGATTGGCTGCCGGTAAAGCTGATCGCCTCGCCGCCTAGCTCCCGGATCGCCATCGACAACAGCGCCATCGACACGCGCTCGCCCGCCGACAGCAACATGTCGAGTTCGCGCCGGTCGGGGTTGGCCGAAACCGATTTGGCCAAGCCGAGCAGCTCGTCGGTGGTGTCGCCCATCGCGGAGACCACCACGACGACGTCGTACCCCTGCGCTTTGGTCTCCATGATCCGGCGCGCGACTTGGCGAAGTTTGGACGGGTCCGCGACGCTGCTTCCCCCGTATTTCTGCACAACGATGGGCATCGGGTAGGTGTGGCCGGGCGACGGCCGCCCAATTAGCGCCGCGCACGACGAGCGGTCAAGCCTGAGGTGGCTTGGTACGCTTAAGTCGCCCGGAGCAGCTTGCCGTTGGGGGTGCGCGGCAACGCCGGTACCGTTGAAAGAAGCCGGGGCGCCATGCGCGGGTCCGGAAACTCCGTCGGGCGCACGGACGATGGCACCGTTCGCCCTGGTTCCGGCACAAGTTGGGCGGCGAGTTCGCCGGTGATCGCATCAAGGTAGACGCGACTTTCCGCCACCCCGGGTAAGGCATCGAGCACCGCTTCGACCTCTTCGGCAAAGAAAACCGCGCCGCCCAGGACGATGCGGCTGCGTCCCCGGCCTGCGAGGTAGAGGTGACCCTCGGCGTCAAACCGGCCAAAATCCCCGGTCGCAAACCCCAAGGCGCCAAGCAGGCTTGCGCGCGGACGCCACGGGTCGAGGTAGGCGTCGAGCAAGCCGGGTCCAGCCACGTGCAACTCACCGAGCGAGCCGGAAGTCAACGGCGTGCCTTCCCCGTCGGCGATCGTGGCTCGGTACCCTGGCAGGACCCGCCCAACCGACCCGGGTGGACCGGAGCGTTCGTCCAGCGTGAGCAGGCCGGCCTCGATGATGCCGAGCGCCGCGTTGAGCGGGCGGCGGAACTTCGCCTCGAATGGCAACCGCACCTTGCGCGACAGACGCGAAGTGGTCGAGATCGCCAGCCGCACCTCCGGCAAGCTCTGCACTGGGCAACGGGCGAGCGTCGCGTAGAAATCGGGCGACCCGTAGAGGAACGTCGGCGCGGACTCGCCCACGGTTTCGGGCCACCGCTTCGGTTCGCCCTCGGGGGCGGTCAGCACCGTCGCCCCACGCGTGAGGTAAAGGAGCACCGAAACGACGAAGTGGTCGGCCATCGGCAGCTGAAACCAGACGCGGTCGGCCGGCCCCATTTGGAGCCGCGCATCGGCGCACGCCAGCCGTTCGGCGATCGTGCGGTGGCCCAACAAGACGCCTTTGCGGCGCCCCGTCGTGCCTGAGGTGAAACGGATGTACGCCGGTCCGGTGGCGCGGTAGTCGACGTCACCCTGCCCGTCGACGGCCACGGCCGCACGCGCGTCCCGGAAAAGCGCGCCGCCCGCACGGATCCAGCCGGAGAGCCCGGCGGCACGGGCCAAAGCGCGCTGCTCCGCCGGCGACGCCGCCGCGACGGGCAC
>CAXUNV010000101.1:0-5587 GCA_964252355.1 uncultured Chthoniobacterales bacterium
TTGTTGACCCGCCGGGCCGGAGCGGACGCGGAGGCGACCGCCGAGAATGGGCCGGCCCCCCCCCAGCCCGTCGGAGGCGCCTGTCAACAACCCCTCCCCCAGCCGGCGGCAGCGAATCGTCCTTTCCGGCGACGCTTGGCCAGGGTGCGCGACTCCCCGGCGTTCACCCCAGACTCGACTTCCGGACCGGCGACGCGGTAAAGGCAGGCGAGCCAACCCACGACTGCATTGAACCCCAGCCCCAAAGGAGGATGCCATGGCCCTAGGTCGCCGGCAGTTTCTACAGCTCACGGCGGGACGCCTCGCCACCGGCTTGGCGGGGGTCACCGCGTTGGTTCGGGCCGAGGCCAGCCCAACCATCAAAGCCGTCGCCTTCGACGCGTTCGTCATCTTTGACCCTCGACCCGTCTTTGCGCTGGCGGAAACGCTCTTTCCGAACCAAGGGGCCGAACTGGGCAACACTTGGCGCACCCGGCAGTTTGAGTACGCCTGGCTGCGCACCCTGGGCGGGCGATACATCGACTTTTGGCAGGTAACGGAACAGGCGTTGGTCTTTGCGGCCAAACTGCTGAAGCTCGAGCTGAGCGCGGACAAACGGCAGGCGCTGATGGGGGCTTACCTTGAGCTCGACGCCTACCCGGACGTCCATCCGGCACTCCAGCTGCTCAAGACGGCGGGTCTGCGGCTGGCGTTCTTGTCCAACATGACCCCGAACATGCTTGACGCCGCGGTCCGGAACGCCGGTCTGGAGGCAACGTTCGAGCACCGCCTGAGCACCGACGCGGTCCAGGCGTGCAAACCGGACCCGCGCGCCTATCGGATGGGCATCGACGCGTTTGGGCTGGCGCGGGAGGAGATCCTGTTCGCGGCGTTTGGGGGGTGGGATGCCGCCGGGGCCAAGGGGTTCGGCTACCCGACGTTCTGGGTGAATCGCCTGGGCCTTCCGCCGGAGGAGTTGGGGGTCGTTCCCGATGCCATGGGCGGAAGCCTGAAAGAGTTGGTGACGTTCGTCAAAGGGTGACGGGTCAGGGGCTCCCGGAGAGATTTGGCGACGCGCCCGCCTGGCCAAACCTTCGGCAGGCTCAAGCGCCTCGAGTCCTTCTACGGGCCGCCCCCCGACGGGCGGGGTGTCGGGGCGCGCAGGCTGCCGTCCATCGGCGCAGGCAGCGCCCGCAGGTCCTGCAAAGGTCGCCAGCGTTCCCGCACTTGCTCCGCGGAGACGCCTTCCGATGACGGGCGGGCCTTGCGCAGGTCTCGCCACGCCTCGCGCAGATCCTCCGGCAGACGCAGCGGGCCGAGCGCCGCCTCCAAACGGTCGACGGCCGCGGCGACCTCGCCCAGTTTCCACCGGGCGTCAGCGATCAAGTGCGCGGTCCCGGAAACCGTGGCGGTCCGCCGGCTTTTCCCGCCGCTGCGCGGCTCGGGGCGGTCAGCACGGCGGCGACGGCCTGCCGTCACCGCTCGGCGACCACCGCCTCGCCTTGCAAGACGCCCGTGACGTCGTACCGGGACACCCCGGCGCAGTCGGTGATGTCGGGCCCTTTGCCGATTTTGAGGAGCGCCCGCCCGTTGTGGGATTGGCGCAGCCACTCCAGCAGGTCATCGCCCACCCTTTCGTAAAGGCTGCGCGCCAGCACCGCCGCGTCCGACCAGTCCCCATCGTCCGACAACCGGGCCAGCAGCGCCCCCGCGCCGAGGGCATCCTCCAAGCTGAATTCCTCTCCCGTTCCGGCGCACACCAACAGCAGGCGTTTGGGTCGGGCGCGGAACAACGCATTGGCCAAGGCGTCCAGGTTCAACAAGGCGCCGACGTAGACTTTGCTGGCATGCCGGACGCTGTGGATGGCGAAGGTGCCGTTGGTGGTCGTCATCACGACGTCGCGACCGCTCAGGCCGGTGAACTCGGAAGGCGAGTTGCCGACGTCAAATCCTTCTGGCGGCAGGCCGCCCCGCTCGCCGGCGAGCACCGCGCGGGGGTCGGCCCGTTTGCGCTCGCGCGCTTCCTCCACGCTCGCCACCGGAATGACCTTCGCCACCCCGTGCGCCAATCCGGTCACGATCGAGGAGGTGGCCCGTAGCACGTCGAAGACGACGGCCGTAACGCCGTCTAGGGGACGCTCGGCGAACCGACGGATTTCGGCCGGGGAAAGCGCGACGTGGATCATCGTCCCCTTCGGTACGTCATCCGCCAGTGGTGAAACAAGAACTGTTGCGCGTAGCCGGCGTACGGTCCGAAAAACCCTCGTGAAAAGTCTTCGACCGCGGCCGGACGCGCCGTTTTTTGGCCACGCAGGTACGTCTCGGTGACGGCGCGATGGATCCAAACGTCGACGGGGACCACCTCCAAGCGTTCGTACGCGAAAAGCAGCACGCAGTTCGCGATCTTGTCTCCCACCCCGGGCACGCGGCGCAGTTGGGCCCGCGCCTCGGCCGTGGGCAGGTCCCGCAAGGCAGGGAGGTCCAACTCGCCGGCGGCGACCATCCGCGCCGCCGCCAGCAGGTTTTTGGCGCGAAAACCGAGTTTGCAGGCGAGCAGCTTTTCCAACGCCACGTCGGCCAGCACGGCGGCGGACGGGTAAGCGTGCATCTCCAAGTCGCCCAAGCGCAGGTGCCGTCCAAAACCTTGGCGCAACCGGAGCGACACGGCCCGGATGTGGGCCACCTGCTTAAGCGCCGAGGTGATGAACGTCGCCAGACATTCCCAAGGCGGCTGGCGCACGATCCGCAAGCCTGCCGCGTAGCCGACCGCCGCACGCAACGCCGCGTCGTCCGGGAAAGAGGCGAGGATCGGGCTCATGGCGTGATCCAGGGAGAAATAACGCGCGACCAGCGACGCGCGACCGGATGTCACCAAAAGTTCTTCGCCCGCCGGTTCCACGTAGACCGGCTCGTCGCCGATGGCCCCGGCGTACCCTGGACCGCGCGCCGACCAGTGAAAGACTTGGCCGGAATTCAAAGTTTTGCCAAGGTCGAACCCTGGTGCCGGCACCCGCTCCAGCACCGATCCGGCGGCCGAACTGCCCGGGCTCAAGGGCTCAAGCGCTCCACCGCCCAAGCGCCGTCTGCACCAACCTGGTACTCAAACCGGTCGTGCATCCGGTTCTGGCGACCTTGCCAAAACTCGTACCGGGCTGGTTTCAGGCGAAACCCGCCCCAATCGTCGGGCAAAGGCGGCCGATCGCCGTGTTCCGCCTCCACCCTCGCGAGTTGCTCGTCAAGTCGGGCGCGGTCACGCACGACTTGGCTCTGGCGCGAAGCCAACGCACCCCGCCGGCTACCCACGGGCCGGAGCTCGAAGTACTCGGCCGACTCCTCCCGGCTGAGGCGTTCGACCGGCCCTTCCACGATCACTTGGCGTTCCAACCACGGCCAATGGAAGTCAAGCGCCGCCCGCGGGTTGCGCCGCAACTCTTCCCCTTTGCGGCTCCCGTAATTGGTGTAAAAGCGGAAGCCGTCCGGCCCGAAACCTTTCAGCAACACCACGCGGACGGAAGGCGCACCCTCCGGCGTGGCCGTCGCCAAGGCCATCGCATTGGGCTCGTTAGCGCCCGCGGTGCCGAGCGCTTCGCGGAACCACGCCTCAAACTGGGCCAACGGCTCCGGGGAGAGGTCGGCACGCCGCAAACCGCGCAAAGTGTACTCCTTGCGTAGCCGGGCCACGTCGACGTCCGAATCCATTTCGAGTGATTATCGCTGGCGCAGTTGGTGGGTTCAAGCGGCAGCCGCCAAGTTGCGCCGGCACCCGCCGACGCGCAAAGTACCCGCGTGCATTGGCGAAGAGGGTTGGTGGCGGCGGTGGCCCGGAGCGAAAAACGGAAAAACGCTTGGAGGATCCTGGCGCTGCTCTGGTTGGGCGGCACGGGCACGGCAGCTTTCGGCCAATATGCCGTCGACATCGACCTGACGCAGCAGAAAGCTTACCTGCTGTATGGACAGCGAGCCATTTTGGAAGCGCCGGTCAGCACCGGGCGGCCCGGCCACAGCACTCCCACCGGAAGGTTCCGCGTCACCGACAAGGATCCCAACCACACCTCCAGCATCTACGGCCGCATCGTGGACCGGTACGGCCGCACGGTCGTGCTCGACGCGGACGTCGACATGCGCAGAGCCCCAGGTACCCGGTTCGTGAATGCCCCCATGCGCCTTTTCATGCAATTTGCGCCGGGCATCGGCATGCACGCCGGCTACTTGCCCGGGTACGCCGCCTCGCACGGCTGCGTGCGCCTGCCGGATGACAAAGCCCTGGCATTCTACCGGGCGGTCTCGGTCGGAACGCCCGTCACGGTCTACGGTTCCGCACCGCGGGTGCGCCCGTACGAAGCCCGGTCCGACCGGCGCGCGCCAGACACGTGGGGACCGCCACCCGGCCGCTGGGGACATGCGTACGGCTACCGGCCCAGCGACTTCCCACCCCCGCCCGCGGCCTTTTTCGGCTGGTGAGCGCTTCGCGGTTGCCAGTTCCCGGTGAACGGTTCCCGGTTGCCGGCAACTGGCAACTGGGTACCGGGAACCGCGCCGCCGCTATCCTTCCTCCGTGACCGGCTGGTACTCGCCGTGGATGATGCGGCCCCGGCCCACGATGCGTCCCCTCGCGTCCACGAGGTAGAACTTGCCGAATTCGCCGTCCTCGTCCTTAAACTCCACCGACCAATACCCGCTCTGCGGGCGCCAGGTGGCGCTGTATTTGGAGAGCGGGTACGGGTACTGCCGGTTCACCTCCATCGCGATCGCGATCGCCCGCTCCTTCGGGATCCGGCCAGGCACGTAAGCGTCGCTGGAAGTTTCACAGCCGGCGAAGGCGAGGGACAAGATGGGCAGCAGCGGGAGGAAAAGGCGCATGCCAGGAACCTAGTGAGGCGCCAGGACGTTTTCCAACTTGAAAATGCCCGGCGCGCGCCGCAGCCTGCGCGGGGTGACTACCGTCCGTGAAAGCGTGGAGGAGGCGGTGCACGCCATCCGGCTCGTCGGCGGACTCGAAAGCGAGGTGGTCCGCGCCGCGCACCACCTGCGTGAAGCGCTCACCTCCGGGCACAAGCTGCTGACGTGCGGCAATGGCGGCAGCGCGGCCGACAGCTCCCACTTGGCCACCGAGATCGCCTGCCGTTTCGTCCAAACCCGCCGGCCTTTCCCGGCGCTGAGCCTCTGCGCCGACAGCTCGGTGTTGACGGCGACGGCCAACGACTTCTCGTACGAAGAGGTTTTCGCACGGCAGGTGCTTGCCTACGGCCAACCGGGCGACGTGCTCGTCGGCATCTCCACCAGCGGCGATTCCGCGAACGTGGCGCGCGCCCTGGCGCAGGGCCGCGCCGGGCGCCTTGTCACCGTCTCCTTGCTGGGTCGTGACGGGGGTCGCTGCCGCGGCTTGGCCGACGTCGAAGTGCTCGTCCCGCACGGCGTCACGGCGCGCATCCAAGAGGCGCACAAAGTCATCATCCACCTCCTGTGCGAGCTGATCGAGCCGGCCCTGCAGGAGGCGAGCGGGAGCAAGGCCCAATGACAAAGGTCAAACGGGGACGGCCGCCGTCGTGCCTGCGGTGGGGGGGGGGCGGGGGGGGGCGGGGCCCGGGGGGGGGGCCGGGCCCCGCCC
>CAXUNV010000101.1:5600-11435 GCA_964252355.1 uncultured Chthoniobacterales bacterium
GATTTTGACGGCAGCCAACAAGGTGTGATTCGCAGCCCGGCTCAGACCAGCCGGCAATCGTTTTGCCCCGGAAGCAGCACGGTATTGCCGTCTGGGTCTTCGCCCCACCGGCGTCTTGCCGGAAGCCGGGAACTGGCAACCGCCAACCGGGAACCGCGCACCTGGTGCGCTACCGTTTCCCGACCCGTTTCCGGGCCAACAACTCCCGGGCGTGCTCTACGGCCAGCTTGGACGTGCCGCCCAACATCCGCGCGATCTCTTGGATGCGCTCCTCGCCTTCCACCGGCCGAAGCGTCGTGCGCGTCCGGCCCGCCGTCACTTCCTTGCTCACGTAAAAATGGGCGCTGGCCGCGGAAGCCACCTGCGGCATGTGCGTGATCGCCAACACCTGCCGCGAGTGGGCAATCGCCCGCATCTTGCCTCCGACGGCGTTGGCCACCTCGCCACCGACGTTGGCATCGATTTCGTCGAACACCAAAAGCCCGATCAGATCTTCGGCAGCCAAAGCGGTTTTAATGGCCAGCATCACCCGCGAGATCTCGCCGCTGGACGCGATCGCCCGCAGCGGTTTCGCCGCTTCGCCGGGGTTGGGCGAAAAAAGAAACTCCACCTCGTCGACGCCGTGCCGCGACAACTCCGGGAGGCGCTCCAGGCCGACGGCAAAATGCGACTGCCGGAACCCGAGCTCCACCAGATGTTGGCCGACGGCCGGACCCAGCTTGGCCGCGCCCGTCGCGCGTTGCGCGGAGAGCCGTTCCGCGGCCGCTTGCGCGCGGGTGAGTTGAGTTGCCAACTTCACCTCAAGCTCCTGCCGGATTTCGTCACGCTGGTCGAACCGAGCGAGGCGGCCGGCCAACTCCTCGCGCCGCGCGATCAGTTCCGCTTCGTCGCCGTGGTATTTGCGCTGCAGCGACTGCAGGAGGTTTAGACGCACCTCCATCTCCCGCAGCGCCTCCGGATCGACGTCCACCCGCCGTTGGTAGTCGGCCACCGCGCGTTCGAGTTCCTCGACCTCGACCGCCGCGGCTTCGTACTGACCGACGAAGGTCGCCGCCGCCGGGTCCAAGCGCTCGAGTTCGCGCAGGTGCCGCGCGACCTCGCCCATGCGGTTGAGCACGGAGTCGTCCGCTTGACTCAGCCCGTCGCTGACGGCGGCGGTGAGTTCCAAGATGCGGCGCCCATTGGCCGCGACGGCGTAGCGCGCGCTTAACGCCTCCACCTCGCCCTCGCGCAGGTCGGCGGCGGTGAGTTCCTCGTGCTGGTGTCGCCACAGCGCCAAGTTCTGTTCGGAACCCTCCTCGGCAAGCGCCGCGAGTTCGTGACGCAACGCCGCCCACGCGTCGTACTCCGTCGCAAATCGGCACGCCGCTTCCGCCGCGCCGGCGTAGGCGTCGAGGATCTCGCGCTGCTGGTCGCGGGAGAAGAGAGACTGGTGGTCGTGCGGCCCGTGCAGGTCGACCAAGCCGGCGCCAACCTCCTTCAGGATAGAGAGCGTGGTCTGCGTCCCGTTGATGAACTGGCGGTTGGTGCCGGCGGCGCTGAACGCCCGCTTGAGCAGCAGTTGCCCCGCTTCGCACCTTTCTACGCCGCGGTCCTCCAGCAGCACGTTGAGCCGCCCCGGTTCAGAAAGCTCAAACGCCGCCTCCACCGTGCAGCCGTCCGCGCCGGTGCGGATCAGTCCCTTGTCGGCGCGTTCCCCCAACACCAGGGTCAACGCGCCCAGGATGATCGATTTGCCCGCACCGGTCTCACCGGTCACGACGTTGAAGCCCGGCGAGAGCTCCCAATCCAACGACTCGACCAAGGCTAGGTTACGGATCCGTAGCGAGCGCAACGTTGCGGGCACAGGGACGTTATGTAAAGTTGGCGCCGGGCTTTTGCAATAGATGCTGGCGATCACGTTCTTGGGCACGGGGACCTCGGTCGGTGTCCCGGTGATCCTCTGCGGGTGCCCGACTTGCCGTTCCTCCGACCCGCGCGATCAGCGGTTCCGTTCTTCGATCCACGTCGGTACCGCCGAGGCGTCTTGGGTGGTAGATACCGGCCCCGAGTTCCGGCTCCAAGCCCTGCGAGCCGGGTTGAGTCGCCTTGATGCGGTCGTCTACACCCATGCGCACGCCGACCACGTGATGGGCTTTGACGACCTGCGGCGGTTCAGCGGCGTCAACGGCGACCGCATGCCGATCTACGCCGCCGAAGAGACCTTGGCCGCCTTGCGCCGGGTTTTCCATTACGCGTTCAACGGCAGTGCCCGCTTTCCGGGTTACGTCCAGCCTGAGGAGCACGTGGTGACCGGTCCCTTCCACCTGGGCAAAACCGAACTGGTGCCGCTCCGGCTTGAGCACGGCCGCGCCCATGTCCTCGGGTTCGTGTTCCGGCGGGAAAACCGTTCGCGGGCGGCTTACCTGAGCGATTGCAAACGGCTCTCGCCCGAAGGGCTGAACCTCCTCCGGGGCGTCGACACCCTGATCCTGGGCACCCCTTGCTTCAAGGCGCACCCGACGCACATGAGCTTGGCCGAAGGGCTCGCCTTCGCCGCGCAGGTCCGGCCGCGCCAGACGTTCCTGACGCATCTCAGCCACGATTTCTTGCACGCCGCCGTGGAGAAAGCGTTGCCGGAGGGCGTTTTCTTGGCGTACGACGGCCTTCGCTTGGAGCTTGCTTAAGTGAGGGCGGCACGCCTCCATCGCCGCCAAGGCCGTTCGACGGAACGGGCGCGCCGCTTCGGCGCCTTCTGGTTGGCGGTGTGCGCGCTCGCCGTCTTGGGTGCTTCCCCGCGGCTGTCCGTTGCCGCCACGACAGGCGATTCGGCGCCGCTGGCTGCCGCGGTTTTGGTCGTTTACAACACAAACTATCCCGACGCCGAGGCCCTGGCCGGATATTACGCCGACAGACGCGGGATCGACCGTGCCCGGCTGCTCGGGCTCGATTTGCCCAACGACGAGGAGATCGACCGCGACGCCTACGACGCGCGCTTGGCCGAACCGCTGCGCGCCGCCTTCGCCCGAAACGGCTGGTGGCACGAGGACCGGAATCCCGACGGCGGCACGGTCGTCACCGCCAACGCCGTGCGGTTCGTCGTGCTGATTCGTGGGGTGCCGCTCAAGGTTCGCTTCCGGATGACCTACCCCGGCGATCATCCCGACCCCAAGAACCCGGCGGGCATGCGGAACGAGGCCGCCGTCGACTCCGAATTGGCGCTGCTCGGTTACCGCAATCGCCAGATTTCGGGCCCCGTCAAGAACCCTTATTTTCGGAGTTATCAACGCATCACCGACCCCGGGTCGGACCCGCGTCTCATGCTCGTAGCCCGGTTGGATGGCCCGACGGCCAACGACGTTCGACGGATGATCGACGACGGCTTGGCGGCGGAAAAGACGGGACTTTGGGGCTGGACGCTCATCGACGAACGGGCGACCACGGATCCGGCTTACAAAGTTGGCGACGATTGGCTCGAAAACCTTGCGGCCGAGGCGGACCGCCTCGGCCGCCCGACCCTGGTCGATCGCCGGCCGGAACTTATCCCCTCCGGTTTCCCGCTGCCCGACGTGGCCCTCTATTTTGGGTGGTACGCAGAAAATGCGGGCGGCGCGTTGGCCGACCCTGGCTTCAACTTCCAACCCGGCGCCATCGCCGTGCACCTGCATTCTTTCAGCGGCGCCACGGTCCGGGCCCCCGACCGGCATTGGGTCGGACCCCTCATCCGCCACGGCGCCGCCGCGACCTTGGGCAACGTCTACGAACCGTTTCTCGGCCTAACGCCGACTTTGGACGTCTTCTTCGACCGACTCATCAACGGAATGACGTTCGCCGAGAGCGCTTACGCTTCCCTCGTCGGGCTCTCTTGGATGACCACGGTGGTCGGCGACCCGCTCTACCGGCCGTTCGGCGACGAAGGAGAAAGTCCGCGGGGCGCCAACCCCTGGCGGGTGTACCGCAGCCTGGTCTTGAACAATGCCGGGGCACCCGACCGTCTGGCGGCCGCGCTCCTGGCGCAAGCGCCGCGCGAGCCCCGGTTCTACGAATGGGCGGCCCAAACGTTCGCGCGCGCCGGGCGCGTGGACGACGCCGTGACCGCTTTCCTCAAGGCGCGCCGGGCGGCAAAGTCGCGCGCGGATCGCCTGCGCCCGCTTTTGGAAGCCCTCTCGACCTTGCGGGCCCGCGGGCGTGCGGAAGATGCGGGCCGCTTGGCGCGGCGCGAAGGGGGCGAGTTCCGGGACGAAGTATCCCAACGTCTTTTGTCCGAGTACGGTGTGCCAAATCCGTAACGGAGATATTTGAAGTTATTTGCTTATGGTGTAAGACGAGGGACGTGTCCGCGTCCTGCCACCGTTTGGCCCTCTACCATCACCACCTGTCACCGCGCACACCTTCCGTGCACGACGGTTCCCAATCCGGGTGGCGGCGGCGCTGGTCCGAGCTGGAATGGCAAACCCTTTGGTACGCCGGGGCGTGCGGCCGGACGTTCCGCGCGACCAATGGCGCCGTCGTAGAGGTGGAGGGTTTTGGATTGTGGAACCACGAGGCCGGCCCTGACTTCACCGGGGCCGTGCTGCGGGTGGATGGCCGTCCCGAACCGGTGCACGGCGACATCGAGCTCGAATGGCACGCCCTTGATTGGGAACGGCACGGGCACGCGGCCAACCGTCGCTTTGCCAACGTGGTGTTGCACGTCTTTCTGCAACGGCCGGGGCCCACGTTCTTCACCAGGACGGTGGACGGCCGCGAGGTGCTGCAAGTCCACCTCCAAGACGCCTTGCCGGACCGCCCGCTGACCGGGCGCGTTTTGCGAGCCAAGCCCGGTGCCTGCTGCGCCCCGCTGCGCCGCTTGGACGCCGCGGGGGTTGACGGCGTCCTCGAAACGGCGGCGCAGGCGCGCTTGGAACGGAAATGCCAAGGATTGGCACGCGCGATCCGCGTGCACGGCTTCGAACAGGCGCTCTACCAACAAGCGGCGATGGCCTTCGGGTACAAGGAAAACAAGTTGCCGTTCGTGCTGCTCAGCCAACGGGCGCCGCTGGCGAAGCTTCGGGCGGATCCGGCCGCCGCCGCCGCCGAAGGCGTTTTGTTCGGCTTATCAGGGTTCTTGGAGAGGGCCTCCGGCCCGGGCAGGTCGGTCCCGGATGCCGCCGCCTACCTACGGTCCCTTTGGGAAGTCTGGTGGCCCCGGCACGCCACGCTGCGTCACCAGATCCTGACCGCCGAAGCTTGGCACCTCTCGTCGACCCGGCCGTCCAACCACCCGCAACGCCGGCTCGCGGCCCTGGCCCTGCTTGTCCGGCGCTGGCCGGAGCTGCAGGCGTTGCCGCCGGACCTCCGGAAGATCCGCGCGTTTTTCGCCGGCCTTTCCCACCCGTTCTGGGATCGGCATTACACGCTATCGTCGGCCCCCGCGCCGCGCCCCGTCCGTCTGGTCGGCGCGTCGCGGGCGAGTGAGTTGCTCGCCAACGTCTTCATCCCGGCACTGACCTTGGCCGGACGCATCGCCTGGGCCGAGGTGAAGCGTCAACCGGCCGAGCTCGACAATGCGCGGAGCCGCGCGATGCGTCTGCGGCTGTTCGGCGAGGCGGCCGCAGACTCACCACCGCCGCGCTACCTTTACCAACAACAAGGGCTGCTGCAGTTGGCCGACGACTTCTGCGCGGCCAATGGCCACGATTGCGCCCAGTGCGGTCTGCCGGGCTATTTGGAGGCGCTGAGTAGTGCGGCGGGCACGGGCGCTGGAACCGGCGGGTCGCCAAATGCGGATCGTTGATAGCTAAATGGCCCGCCTCCATGCCCGCGGGGGGGGGGAGACCCCCGCGGCAGAGTCGCGCGGCCCGAGGGGGGGGGGGG
>CAXUNV010000102.1:0-7042 GCA_964252355.1 uncultured Chthoniobacterales bacterium
CAGGATGGCGTCGACCAAGCCATCGATGTCGTAACGGTCGGCCTGCGCGTCGACCTTGAGGCCGCGCCGCTTCATCGTTTCGGAGGTGATCGGCCCGATGCTGACGGTTTCTAAGCCCTCGGGCCAAGGCAACTTCAAGTCCAAGAAACGCTCGACGGTCGAGGAACTTGTGAAGGTGATCACGTCGGCGCCCTCCTCTCGGAAGCGCACCCGCGCGTCCTCTGGGTCATCGGTTTCGGCAACGGTCTGGTAGGCTACCGCCTCGTCAACGATGGCGCCCAGCGCCGTGAGCCTCTTCGGCAACACGTCGCGGCTCTCTTCGGCGCGTACCACCAGGAACTTCAGGTTTTCCACGCTGCCCTGCTCCTGCAAGGCTTTGACCACCGCTTCGGCCACGAATTCGTCCGGCTGCACGTCGACGCTCAGGCGGTGATCGCGCAGCCGCTGCGCGGTGGCGGGCCCAATGGCGGCGAACCGCACGTTGCCGATCTCGCGCACGTCCTTGTACAGTTTGTAGAACATCTCGAAAAACGCGTCGATGCCGTTGACGCTGGAGAACACGACCCAATCGTATTGGTACGCGTCGCGCACCAAGGCACCAAACTCCATGAGGTCCGCCGGCGGCACCACGCGGATGGTGGGCAGTTCCAAGACGTCGGCGCCCAAGGCGCGCAAGCGTTCGCTCAAGGTTCCGGCTTGTTTCCGGGTACGGGTGACGACGATGCGTTTCCCGAAGAGCGGCCGACGCTCGAACCAACGCAGTTGCTGGCGTAGGCGGACGACTTCGCCGAACACGGCGACGGCCGGCGGGGCAAACCCGTCGGCGACCGCGGTCACCTGGGCCAGCGTGCTCACCAAGGTCTCCTGTCGGGGGGTGGTACCCCAACGGATGAGCGCGACCGCCAAGTCGTCGGGTGCGCCCGCCGCCCGGAGCGCCGCGACGGTTTCCCCTAGACGTTCCACACCCATGAGCATGACCAAGGTGCCGCCGCTGGCCACCAACGCGCGATGGTCGATCGTCCCCGGTTTGGTCGGGTCCAAGTGTCCGGTGAAGACCGTGAACGAGGAGGTGAAATCGCGGTGGGTGACCGGGATGCCGGCATAGGCCGCGGCGGCCACCGCCGAGCTGACCCCGGGAATGACCTCAAACGAGACGCCGGCCTGCGCGAGCGCCTCGGCCTCCTCACCGCCGCGGCCAAAGACGAACGGATCGCCCCCTTTGAGGCGCACCACGGCCCGACCTGCCCGGGCACGCTCGACCAACAACCGATTGATTTCGTCCTGGCTCAACGTGTGGTCGCCCGACCGTTTGCCGGCGTAAATCACCTCCGCGCCCGGCTTGACCCACGCGAGCATCGCAGGATTGCAGAGGTGATCGTAGACGACCACGTCGGCGGCCGCCAACGCCTCCCGAGTTCCCAAGGTCACCAAACGGAGGTCGCCGGGACCTGCCCCGGCCAAAACGCATTGTCCTTCAGTCGCCATAAATCATCTCCAACAAAGCTACCGCCGCACCTTCCGGGTCGTCGCGGGCAGCTTCCACCCGGCCGCTCCGAGGCTTGGCCTCACCGGCAAACACCACGGTTTCCAGTCGCAGCCGGCCGGCGGTGACGGAACTGCGCACACCCACGGGCGTGGCGCAACCGCCGTTGATCAAGCGGAGGAACGCCCGCTCGGCGCACGCGCACGCCCAACTCTCCGGGCTGTTGATCCGCTCCACCCAAGCCCGGGCGACGGCGTGGTCTCGTTTAATCTCCAGTCCGATCATGCCCTGGCCAGGCGCCGGCAGCATTTCCACGAGTTCCGTCGCGGCCAACGGCCCGTGGGCGGCGTGCACGGATCCGTCCGCACCGAGCAGCCCCAGCCGGACTAAACCAGCCCGGGCAAGCACCAACGCGTGTAAGGCGTCATCGGCCGCAAGCTTGGCGAGCCGGGTCGGGACGTTGCCGCGAATTTCCACGATCTGGAGGTCGGGCCGCAACCGGAGGAGTTGGCAGGCGCGCCGGGCGCTGCTCGTGCCGACCCGGGCGGACGCCGGCAAACTCCTCAATCCGCCGGGGGTGCGGGTGACCAGGAGATCGGCCGGGTTTTCACGCGGCAGCACGCCGGCCAACTCCAAGCCATCCGGAAGCTCCGTGGGCAGATCTTTCAGGGAATGCACGGCGACGTCGACGTCCCCCGAAAGCAAGGCGGCCTCGATCTCGCGGGTGAACAGGCCCCGTTCCAGCGCCGGCCCCGGATCAAGAAGGCTGACGTCCAAACGCCGGTCGCCGGTCGTGATGATCGGCACCACCTCGAGGACCGGCGCGGGCTGTAACCTTCCCAGGGCGGCACCCACCAAAGCCGTTTGCGCCATCGCCAGGGCGCTCCGCCGGGTGCCAAGCCGCAACATCACGACGGCCGCGGGCAACTGGCCATCACGCCCGAGGCAAGGGCCGGGAGCGTCGCAGACGCCTGCCGCAACCACTCGACGAACTCACGCACGTGCTCTTGGATCAACTCTTCGCCCCGGTCCGCCTCGCGTTGGCGCGCCGCCACCCCGCGTGCCGCCATCACCTCAAGGGAATCCAAATCGTAGAGGTAAACGCCGTCAAGGTCGTGGACCGCGGGCTCCACGTCGCGCGGCACGGCCAAATCGATGATGAAAAGCGGCCGTTGCCGGCGCCGGCGCACCAGCGGTTCCAAACGCTCGGCCTTGACCAAGGCGTGTGGTGCCGACGTCGAACTTACCAGGATGTCAACCTCGGCAAACAGGCGTTCCCAATCGTCAAATCGCACGGCGCGCCCGCCCACGGCTCCCGCCAACGCTTCGGCCCGGTCGAACGACCGGTTGGAAACCACGATCTGTTGCGCGCCCCGCGTTTGGAAGGCCCGCGCCGTCCGTTCGCTCGTCTCGCCCGCGCCAAGGATCATGACCGTGCAATCTTCAAGGCTGCCAAAGATTTGGGTAGCCAGATCGACCGCGACGGACCCGACCGAGACGCTGCCGCGCGTGATCCCAGTCTGGGCGCGGACGTGTTTGCCGACCTGAAAGGACTTCTGAAACAGACGGTTGAGGTATTTGCCAGTGACCCGAAGGTTGGCCGCCGTTTGGTAAGCCCTCTTGACCTGCCCAAACACCTCCGTTTCGCCCACCACCATGGATTCCAGGCCGGCCGTGACCCGGAAAAGGTGGTGCGCCGTTTGGGCAGCCGGCAGCCGGAAGAAGTGTTCGAGATCCGCGGCCGGCACTTCCCGGCGCAACCCGGCCAGCACCGCTTCGGGTTCGGGCAGGGTCAAGCCACCCGCCAGATAGAATTCCGTGCGGTTGCAGGTCGAAACGATCACCGCTTCATCCACCCCGGGCACCCCGCGCAGCCGGTGCAGGGCCGTCTCCAGAGAAGCATCCGGCACGGCAAACCGCTCCCGGACGCCGACGCTGGCGGTCCGGTGGCTGAGTCCGAAGCAGCAAACGTTCATGCTCAGGAAAGCGGTTGTGCCTCCGCAATGAACCGGACGCCCCAAAAAGTACAGCCCAACAGACTGAAAGCGAGGATGGAGAGTCGGGCGATCCACTTGGCGGCGACCTTATCTTGGGATCGGGCCAGCAGGATGGCACCGTACAACGCCCAGACGGCCAGCGCCCAAACGGCCTTGCGCCAGTCCGTGGCTTGACCGACGAAAAACCCGGCGATCAATCCCACCGAAAGGGTGACGAAGCCGAAGGCCAGGAGCCGGGAGTTGGCCACGCTCAACGCCTCCATCGGCGGCAGGCGAAAAAAGATGCCGGTGGGTTGGCGCGTCTTCAGCTGCCGCTCTTGGAAGAGGTACATGGCGCCGGCCAAGCAGGCCAAGGCGAACGCCCCGCAGGCTATCATGGAAAATGAGGTGTGCGCCTCCAGCCAGGGATTGACCGGCTGCGGTGCCAGCAGGGGCCGGGTCGGGAAGGTAAGCGCCCACGCGTCGAGCGCTGCGACCACGGGCGCCGTGGCGCCCCCGAGCAGCGAGAGACGGTAGGTCGACCCGACCAGCGCGTAGGTGAGCGCAACCGACCAACTCATGAACGTGGTCACCTCGAACGGGTTGGTGATGGGACACCGACCGATGGCGTGCCCGCGCACGCACAGGAAAATCGTCTGGCAAGCAAACCCGGCCGCCAACATGCCCACGTTGAACCAATGGTTCAGCGGTCGGCCGGTCGCCAACGCCCAGGCCGAATACCCCGTCCCCAGGAGAAAACAGAGGGCCGCCAACCCGATCCAAAAGCGGTCCGGTTCAGGGTTGGCGTCGAGGGCAAAAAGGGGGTGCATGAACCGGAAAGGCTGCTACGCTCGCCGGACTATGAGCGGGGTCACCGTTGAAGAGCTGCGCAACTCCATTCGCGACATCCCCGACTTTCCAAAAGCCGGCGTGGTTTTCAAGGACATTACTCCCATCCTTGCCGACGGGCGACTCTTCGGTGGGGTGATTGACACGCTGGCCGACGAAGCGGACAAGCGTCGCCCCGACAAGGTGGTCGGGATCGACGCGCGCGGCTTCCTTTTCGGCGCTGCCGTGGCCTACAAGCTCCATCTCGGCCTCATCCCGGTGCGCAAGAAGGGCAAACTCCCGTTCCAGAGCCGGTCGTTCGCCTACGAACTCGAATACGGCACGGCGGAGATGGAGATGCACGTCGACGCCATCGCGCCCGGCGAGCGGGTGGTGTTGGTCGACGACCTGCTGGCGACCGGCGGCACGTCGGCGGCGGCCATCCAATTGGTGCGTCAGAGCGGCGGCGAGGTTTGTGCGGCTTTGTTCTTCATCGAACTCGGGTTCCTCGGCGGGCGCGACCGGCTCGACGCGGTGCCGGTGCAGACGATGCTGAAGTATTGAAGCGGAAGCCCGAAGCCGGAAGCTGGAATTTGGAATCCGGCAACCGGGAACTGAGAACCGGTAACCGCTAACCGCCGCTTCGGCCCGATGCTCCGTTTCATCCTTCGCCGGGCGTTGGGGTTGCTCGTCGTCCTCTTCTGCGTCGTCACGGTCACCTTTTTCCTGGTCCACCTCATGCCGGGTGGACCGTTCGACCGCGAGCGGAAACTGCCCGAGGCCGTTGAGGCGCAGCTGCGCGCCAAATACCGCTTGGACGGCCCACTGCTCTCCCAGTACGTCGACTACTTGGCGGACCTCGCCCGCGGCGATCTCCGGCTTTCCACCAAGTACCGCAACCGGTCGGTGAATGAGATCCTGGCCGATGCCCTGCCGGTTTCCGCCACCCTGGGCGGCATCGCCTTTGTGCTGGCGGTGACGGTCGGCGTCGGCTGCGGGAGCGTGGCGGCGGCCACGCGGCGGCCGGCCGTCGCCCGCGCGGTCATGCTCGCCGCCCTGTTCGCCGTTTCGCTGCCCTCGTTCGTGCTTGGGCCGCTGCTCATCTTGCTCTTTTCCTTCACCCTCCGGTGGTTGCCCGTCGGCGGTTGGACCGATGCCCGGAGCCTGATCCTTCCCGCCGTCACGCTCGCGGCGCCGTACGCGGCGTACATCGCCCGGCTCACGCGGGCGAGCACACTGGAGGTTTTGTCTCAGGATTTCATCCGGACGGCGTACGCCAAAGGCCTGAGCGGGCCCGCCGTCATCGTCCGGCACGCTTTGCGGGTCGCCCTTTTGCCCGTGGTGTCCTACCTCGGCCCGCTCGCCGCCAACCTCCTGACGGGGTCCATCGTGGTCGAAAGCATTTTCAGCATCCCGGGTGCGGGCGGTTTTTTCGTCAACTCCGTCCTGAACCGCGACGGCTTCCTACTGGCGGGCGTCGTCATCGTTTACTGCACGCTCTTGGTCGTGCTGAACTTGGCGGTCGACCTGCTTTACGGTTGGTTGGATCCTCGCATCGTGCTCCATGACTGAGGGGACGAAATCTGGGCGGCGTCGCTTGCCCGCGGCCATCTGGCTGCCAGCGCTGGGTCTGGCGCTGATGGCGTTCCTGGCCGTGGCGGGCCCGGTCGTCGCGCCGGCGGGTTGGCGCGAAGTTTCCCGCGAGAGCTTTGCTCCGCCCGGCGGCGCGCACCCGCTGGGAACCGACCTTAATGGGCGCGACCTGCTGTACCGCGTCCTGCTCGGGGGACGCATTTCGCTTTTGGTGGGCGCGGCGGGTGCGGCGGTCAGTTTCGGCGTTGGGATTGCCTACGGGTTGGTGGCCGGATACGCGGGAGGCCGCCTCGATGCAGCCATGATGCGGGTGGTGGACATCCTTTACGCGGTGCCGCGCCTGATTTTTCTCTTGGTTTTAATCAGCGTGTTGGACCCCACCTTGCGTCGGGCGTTGGAGCGGGCCGGGGCCCCGGGCGCGATCCCCTACTCCAAAGTCATCATCCTGATCCTTTGCCTTGGGCTCACCGAGTGGTTGACCATGGCGCGGATCATTCGCGGTCAGGTGCTCAGCCTCAGGGCGCGGCAATTCGTCACGGCCGCCCGGGCCATCGGCCAGAGCCACGCGCGCATCATCCTAGGTCACCTGCTGCCCAACCTGCTCGGTCTGGCCATCGTTTACCTGACGTTGACGGTACCCGCGGTTATTTTGGACGAATCGTTCCTTAGCTTCCTTGGCGTGGGCGTGCAGGCACCGCTCGCCAGCTGGGGTCTGCTGCTCAGCGACGGCGCCCAGGCCATCAACCCCATCAAAGGTTATTGGTGGCTGCTGGTTTTTCCGGCGTTGGCGATGGGCGTGACCCTGCTCGCCTTGAACTTTCTCGGGGATGGCCTGCGTGACTCCCTGGACCCGAGGCGGCGGCGGTAGGCGCGCGGCGCGGGGTGGCCGGTTGCCAGGGGAACTCGCGGGCGACCCGGTGGGGCGAAAACCCAAGCTCAGACCCGACCTGCAGGCACGGTGGCCATCATCTCGAAGCTCCGCAGGTTGGAGGGTGCCGGGCGCGATCGACCCTGGGACGCTTCCAAGGTCTTTCCGCACCGGCTCAAACCACCCGGCGGTCGTCGGCCGGCGATGGCGGCCCGGTATTGCCGGCCGGGTTTTCGCCCCACCCGGTCGCCCCCGAGTTCCAGGTGGACCCCAAACGCTTCCCTCAGCCCGACC
>CAXUNV010000102.1:7052-11417 GCA_964252355.1 uncultured Chthoniobacterales bacterium
TAGGCGCGCGGCGCGGGGTGGCCGGTTGCCAGGGGAACTCGACCCCAAACGCTGCACTCAGCACGACCTTTGGAACCGCCAAAAAGAGGAAATGACAAACCGGCTGCGCTGCCGATAGTTGCGGGCTAACCCAATGAGGCTGGCTGAGACATCGTCGATGAATTTGCGTGAGGTGTTGCGGGAACGGGTGGTGTGCGGCGACGGCGCGATGGGCACGGAGCTGATGGCGGCGGGCGTGCCGGTCGACACCTGCTTCGAACAGGTCTGCTTGACCGAACCCGACGTGGTCAGTGGCATCCACGACGCTTACGTTCGGGCCGGCGCGGAACTGATCGAGACGAACACGTTTGGAGCAAACGCGGCACGCCTTCGCCGGTATGGCCTGGAGGACCGGGTAGCCGAAATCAACGCGCGCGGGGTGCAACTGGCGCAGGCCGCCGCCCGGCCAAGGGGCGTGCTGGTCGCCGGCAGCGTGGGTCCGCTGGGCATTCCCCTGGCCGAAGCCGGAGCGTCGGCCCTGGATGCGGCGGCAATTTTCCGGGAGCAACTTACCGCCTTGCTCGATGCCGGGGTGGACGCCCTCTTTTTCGAGACCTTCCTAGACTTGGCAGAGATGCGGATTGCCCTGCAGCAGTTGCGCAAGCTCGACGCCGACGTGCCCGCGATCTGTTCGCTGGTGGCCTCCGAAGAGGGACGTCTGCCCTCCAGCCTGCCGCTCTTCCAGGCGTTCCGCGAACTCTCGCGGTTGGGCGCAGACGTGGTGGGCGTGAACTGCGTCACGGGTCCGCACGCCATGACCCGGATCCTGCAGCGTATCCCGGGGAACTTCGTCGTGAGCGCGTTTCCGAACGCCGGCTACCCGCTTTACCGCGACGGCCGGTTTTTGTACAACGCGGCGCCTGAGTACTTCGGGCGGGCGGCCAAGGAGTTTGTGGAGAACGGCGCACGACTCGTCGGCGGCTGCTGCGGGGTCGGCCCGGCGCACATCCGGGCCATGGTCGAGGCGGTGGCGGGCGCCACACCGGTGCGCGCCAAGCCGGTCGTGGTCTACCCGAGTGGCCCGGAGGATGTCCGCGCCCGGCCGCAACGTCCGGCGGAAACCAGCATCTTGGACCTCATGCGCCAAGGGCACCGTGTGGTCGTGACCGAACTCGACCCGCCCAAGACCCTCGACATGGAGCGGTATTACCGCGGCGCGCAGGCCCTGGTAGACGCCGGCAGTGACGTCATCACGCTGGCCGACAATTCCCTGGCGATCCTACGGGTCAGCAACCTCGCCGTCGCGGCAGTGTTGAAGCAGCGTTTCAACATCATGCCGCTGCTGCACTTGAGCTGCCGGGACCGTAACCTGATCGGCCTGCAGAGCGAGCTGATGGGCATTGCGGCCCTGGGGATTCGCCATGTGCTGCCGTTGACGGGCGACCCGGCCAAGTTTGGGGATCAACCGGGCGCGAGCTCCGTCTTCGACGTGAACTCCGTGCAGCTGATGGGAATCATCAACAAGCTGAACGAAGGATTCAACTTCGCCGGCAAAAACATCAAGTACCCGACCGACTTCGTCGTCGGTTGCACGTTCAATCCGAACGCAAAGAACCTCGACGCGCAGCTAAAGCGGCTGGAGCGGAAGCTGGCGGCCGGCGCGTCCTACGTGATGACGCAACCGGTGTTCGACCGTGGTTTGGTGCGTCAGATGCACGAGTGCACCAAGGGTTTTGGCGTGCCGATCCTGACGGGCGTCTGGCCGTTGCTCAACGGTCGTCAGGCCGAGTTCCTCCATCACGAAGTCCCGGGCGTCGTCGTTCCCGACGACGTGCGCGACCGCATGCGCGGTCGCGAAGGTGCGGAGGGCCGAGCCCTAGGCGTCGAGATCGCCAAAGAGGTCGTCGAAACGGCGTTGGAACATTTTCCCGGCCTATATCTGATCACGCCGTTTCTCGCGTATGACACCACCGCCGAACTCGCCGGGTTCGTCCGCAGCCTATCCTAAATTTCCGTGGGGTTGGGTCATCCAGATCGGGGGGCTGATTCTGGCAGCGGCGGTGGTCTTCGTGCTCTCAGCCCACTTCCCTTTGCTCGACTGGTTGGCCAACGCGCGGTCGACGATCGAGGGCCTGGGCGTTTGGAGCGGGTTGGTCTACCCCTTCGCTTGCGCCGCGTGCAACTTGCTTCTGCTGCCAGGGGGTGTGCTGAGCGTCGGCGGCGGATTTTTCTTCGGCTTGTGGTGGGGCTTTCTGTTGGTCCTCTGCGGAAACTTGCTGGGGGCGATGGCGGCCTTCCTGCTGGCCCGGCGACTGGGAAGGCAACGGTTGGAAAGGCTGTTGCGCAACAACCGTCGCCTGCACCTCCTGGATCGCGCGATTGCGCGGCACGGTTGGAAGATCGTCCTGTTGTCGCAGCTCAACCCGCTCGCACCTTCTAGCCTGCTCAACTACTTCTATGGGTTGACCCGCGTGGACGTGAAGAGTTGCCTTCTTTGGGTAGCCCTCGGTCAAGCGCCGGGGCTGTTTTTCTATGTCTTCCTTGGCACGATCGGCCAGTTCGGGATCGAGATGGCGCGCGGCCACCGGCCCCCCTTCGCGCAACGCGGTTGGATCTGGTTGGCGGGTTTCACCGTGACGATCGTCACCACCTTCCTGCTAGGCCGGTTGGCCCGGCGCATCATGGCGGAAGTCGAGGCCGAGACGGACGAGCCGTCTTGACTGGCGTCTGATCCGGCTTAGGCTCCGGGCAGGTTTCGTTCAGCGGATGAAGTATCCCCCACCCAGAGCCGACGATGCCGACTTCGTGGTTTACCTCGATTACGGTGCCGATTGCTTTTTCGGGTACTACGGACAGCTCACCTTGAGCGAACACGGCCTGCAGTTCACCTCCGCTTGGCAATTCGCCTTAGGAACGCAGTTGGCGTTGCGGCTATGCGTCGAGGTGCGCCGGCCAGGTGACCGCCCGACCTGCGCAGAAGTGACGGGGTTGGTCGTGGGTTGTGACCCCACCTTTGAAGATCCGTCCCGCCACGAGACGACGCTGCTGTTCATCGACGTCCCCGCTTCGTCACAGCGGCAAATCGACCGGTTGGCGACCCGCCCGGAGTTGATGGGCAACCTAAATTGACGGCGGGCACGAGCCGAACGTCAGGGCGTTAGCAGGCAGGATCGCCCTTCGCCCGCGGCACCACCGTTACGCTTCCGCCGTGGTCACCGTCACGGGTGCCCCGGTGGCCGGGGTATTCCCAACCCGGGCGAGGGCTTTGGCCGCCCGGCTTTTGCGTCGCGCCGCCAAGTTTGGGTGCACGGCACCGCGCTTCGCTGCTTTATCCAGGCGCGACGCGTAAACCCCATACGCTGCTTGCGCCTGCGCAGAGTCGCCCGTACCCAGAGCTGCCGCCAACTTCTTCTGCTGCGACCGAATGCCGGTCAAAATGCTTTTGTTGCGCAGGGTGCGCCCCGCCGTTTGGCGGGCGCGTTTGGCGGCAGACTTGATGTTGGCCATAAGCTCGGGTGGACGAAGCGAGCCGGGAAGTTAGGGCTTCCCAAGCCCGTGTCAACCGTATCCGTCTGAAACCGGAACCTAACTTCCTTCCTCGCGCCCGTTCTCGGCCGGCTTGGTCGAACGGTTCAGCAGGGCGTTGAACATGCGCTTCGGGAGGGAGCGGCCGTGCTCCTCCTGCTCAAGATCACCGATGGCGTTGCGTTTGGCTTCTTCCCAGATGGCCGGGAATCCCGGCGAACTCGACACCATCCAACGTTCCGCCCGCGCAAAGATCTCGAGCTCCCGTTGCAGCCGGCGGTCAGGCAGTTGGTTCAGGTTGGCAACCTTGATGCGCAGGTTTTCGTTCTGCTGTTTTAGTTCCTGCAAATCGACGCGCAGGCGGTTGGTGGCCTCCGATTCCAGCTCGAGCTTGTCCGCCAAGTGTCGTTTGAGGCGCCGGATTTCCTTTTTGGAGTCCAAGAAACGCAACGACAAGAAGACCACGACAATCAACCCAAGGAAGAGACCACCGACGAAAGCCCAGAAAATGGGTTGATGCAGGGTGTCCATATAAAGATTGTCAGACTACGGCAAATGCTCGGCCGTTCAAGGAAAGGCCGCCAGCCGTGCCCACGACGGACAGATCGGGGTGATGCCAGGGGGGAGATTCGAACTCCCGACCAAGGGCTTATGAGTCCCCTGCTCTACCCCTGAGCTACCCTGGCGCAAAGCGGAACCCGGAAGTTAGGGCGGGCCCGTTCCGTTGCAAGAGGAAAGGGGGCGGGAACCCGCGGGCGACCCGGTGGGGCGAAAACCCGGCCGCAGCAGGGGCTGCCACCAGGACGGACGGCCGCGGGCGGTTTGAGCCGGCGGCCTTACCCTAGCGGCGCACCTCAGCGT
>CAXUNV010000103.1:0-694 GCA_964252355.1 uncultured Chthoniobacterales bacterium
GCAAACCAAGCATCGCCGGATCGAGGTGAAGGTCTTTGAGGGCGATGCCCGGCAGCAAGGCGGGGATGACCGACACGAACAGCGCGAAAAGGAAGTTGCGGGCGAGCACGGCGCGTACCGCCGCCGAACTGCGGGCGTAACGGAGCGTATCGGCCAGCGAACGTCGCCCATCGTCGGCAAGGCCAGCAGAACTGGCCGGGGCAGGGCGCCGGCGGTCGTCACGACGACTGCGCAAGGCGGCGACGATCCCCAGAAAGCAGACGGCGTTGAGGCCGAAGACGACCGGGGTTCCCGCCACCGCCAGCAAAAGGCCGCCCAAGGCCGGACCGACGGTGGCGGAGAGGTTCATCTGCAGCGAACCCAACGTGGCCGTCGAAGGGAGTTGGTCATCAGAAACGATTTCCGGGATGAGGGCGGTCCAAACGGGCGCGTTGAAGGCGAAGCCCACCCCCAAAGCGAGCGAGCCGAGCAGGAGCGCAGCGGGGGAGAGCGCACCGCGAAAGCCGAGCACGGCCAGGGTGCCGGCCGCGAGCGCTTGCCACACGTTGATCGCCCGCAGCAACCGTCGCCGGTCGACGGCGTCCGCCAACGACCCGGCCGGCAAGGTGAAAACCAGGAAAGGCAGCGCGGCCGCGCTCGACAACAGCGACACGACCAAAGAGGAGCCTGAAAGGCGGGTCAACGCCCCACGCGC
>CAXUNV010000103.1:704-10931 GCA_964252355.1 uncultured Chthoniobacterales bacterium
ACCATCAACCTGCCCCTGTTCGGGGGGACCCCCGCCACCCGGGGGGGGGTGGGGCCGGGGCCCACGGCCGTGCCGCTGGCCAGGGCGGCGACCCAAAGCCGGCAAAAGGCGACGTTGGCAAACGCCGAGAAGTCCGACAGCGGCTCAAGCTTTCGCATACGCGATGGAAAGAAGGCGGCGTCGATCTTTACCCCTGACCGCGACCAGGGCTTTCGGGCGGGTGATACCAGCCGTCGTCGACGGTTGCCGTGTTCTGGTCGCTCTGAATGGCTGGAGCGATTAGATATGCTTTGGCTCCACCTGGAGAGGAGCACCCGGCCCCGAGCGTCACGGCCACGCCAAGTGCGCCGGACAACAAAGCCAGTTGCACGGCTTTTTCAGCTAAGCGAGCAGATCGTTCGATCGTCGGGTGACCAACCCCGTTCCCAACGTGTTCTAAGTGGTGTGTGAGTTTCATCTGACGTTTCTACCTGCCTATACCCGTGCGCAGGCGCGTTTATTCCCACCCGCAAACTTTTGCCCGGTGGGCGCGGGTGAGCCGTGGCCGAAGGGTGATGCTCACCACGTGCGACGAAGGTAGCGCGGACGCCTCGTCTGTAACCGGGAAGGGCGGCCGCCACCGTGGCTCCGGCCCGGCGTCGTCTCGCATTACTCGCCTTGCCCTACCATGCTTTGGTAGCGGCATTTCCCGATACCGGCGGGACGCCGGCGCTCCCCTGGACCTCCCGGCGGAGCCGCCCCAGGATGGACCCGACGGGCGGCGGAGTGGCCCGCCCGCAACGCCTGCGCGAGGCGGCTGCGCGTCGCGGTGAAAGCTTGTGCCGCAGCCGCCTGCCCAATAAACGGAACTGGATGCCCACCCAGGAACAAAAAGCCGTCGCCTTCCGCGAGCTTCACCGCAGGGCGGAAACGTTCCTCATCCCGAACCCGTGGGACGTCGGCAGCGCGCGGCTGCTCGCCCACCTTGGTTTTAAAGCCCTCGCCACGACCAGCGCAGGCTATGCGTTCTCCGCCGGACAACGGGACCATACCGTCGGACGCGACCAGATGCTCGCGCACGCAGGCGCCATCGTCGCGGCGACCGACCTCCCCGTCAGCGCCGACCTGGGGAACGCTTTCGGCGACAGCCCCGAAGCCGCCGCAGAAACTTTTCGTCTCGCCGTGGGCACCGGGCTGGCAGGCGCTTCGATCGAGGACGGAACCGGCCGCCCGGGAGAACCCGTCTACGCGCACGAACTGGCAGTCGAACGGGTGCGGGCCGTGGTGGAGGCGGCGCGCTCGAATCCGTTTCCCTTCACGGTGACGGCGCGCTCGGAAAACTATCTGGTGGGCCGGCCCGACCTCGCGGACACCATCCGACGACTGCAAGCTTATCAAGGGGCCGGGGCCGACGTGCTTTATGCGCCGGGTCTGACGAGCCGCGAGGACATCGCCGCCGTGGTCCGGTCCGTGGATCGACCGGTCAACGTGCTGGTAGGTTTCCAGGGGGCGCAGTTGAACCTTGCCGAATTGGCGGAGATCGGGGTGAAGCGGGTCTGCGTCGGCAGCGCGCTCGCACGGGTGGCCTACGGGGCGTTTCTGCGCGCGGCGGAGGAGATGCGCGACCAAGGCACGTTCACGTCCGCCGCCGCCGCGCTCAGCTTCCGCGAGTTGAGCGCCCTTTTTTAAAGAAATTGGACTGGGCAAAGCTCGACGCAGCCATCCAGCAGACCCCAACCAGCGCCAAACTCCACGAGTTGCCCGCCTCGCGTCACGGTTCGTCCGCACGGATCTCGGCAATGGTGTCGCGGAACTTCTGGGCGATCAGGGTCGTCGCCGCGAGTGCGATGAACGAGGCTCCCCGGGCGACCCAAGCCCGCGCGTCGCGGCCATCTCGGGCGAAGCTGCCCAGCCGGACCTTCGGCTTCGAGGCCACAGCGCGGCGGATCCGGTCAAAGGCGGCCGTGACGACCGGGTGCGAAGTCTCTCCCGGGTAACCCAACCCGACCGAAAGGTCCGTGGGCCCGATGAACACGCAGTCGACCCCTGGCACGGCTGCGATCGCTTCGACGTTCTCGACGGCTTCCGGGTCTTCAACCTGCACCGCGATCCACGTGTGTTCCTGTGCGGCACGCAGGTGGTCTTTGAGGTTTACAAACGCGTGCCGGCCCGCGCCGGGGGGGGGGGCCACCCCCCCCCCGCCGCCCGGGGGGTAGTTCGCCCCCCCCCCCCGCGCGTGCACCGCGGCCCTGGTGGTGGTCGCCACCCCGCGCCGGCCGACGGGCGGGTAGTGCGCCGCCCGCACGATCGCTTCCACGTCGGCCTTGGTGTTCACGTGCGGCACCACGATGCCTTCGGCGCCGGTATCCAAAACCTGCAGGATCTCGCGGGGACCATGGCTGCCGACCCGCACAACCGCCGGAATCCCAAAGCTCCCGGCAGCCCGCACGTGGTGCTCCAATTCCAGGGTATCGGCCCCGCCGTGTTCCCCGTCCAGAAACGCGAACTCAAACCCCGCGGCCGCACACATTTCCACCAAGGCCGGGGCGGGCGCCTTGACGATGAGGCCGTAGACCGTCTGACCGTCCAAAAGCCGTCGGCGAAGCGGGGGAGTGCCGGGTTGCGGGTTCACGGTTCGACGACGTTCCAGTCGCGGCCGCCGTCCGCGTAGGCCTCCCAACCGGTCTCGGTCACCACGACGGTGTCCTCAAGTTTGATGAAACCGGCTTGCGGGTGTTTGGTGCCGGTCTCGATGGAGAGGACCATGCCGGCCTCCAGCGGGCGTTCGGCGTGCGCCCCTGCGTACCCCATTTCTACGTTCCGCCGCAGGCGCGGCGCTTCATGGCTGATCAAGCCCATGCCGTGGGCCACGAAAACCAAACCGTCCCGGTGCGCGCACTCGGCCACGGCCGCGTACCCCGCGTCATAGATGGCGCCACCGAGTTGGCCGGCCCTGACCGGGACCCGCGCCTGGGCTTGGACGTGCTGGACCTCCGCCAACAGGTCGCGCATCAAGGCGGTGGGCTCACCCATGACCGCCATGCGCGCCATGTCCGCCAAATAACCGTGGCAAAAACCGGCCGTGTCCAAGGAAAGTGACTCGCCGGGGTTCCACGGTCGCCGGGATGGTGCGCGGCCGAACGTCGGTCCCGTGGTGATGAGGGCGTAATCGAATTCGAGCCCGCGCCCGGTTTGCTCGAGCCGCAACTTTTCGGTGAGCTGCGCCTCGGTGACGCCCGCCCGGCCGCTCTGAAACGTGGCCAGCATCGAATCGACGACGGCTTCCGCCCCGGCCTTCAGGTACGCCAGTTCCTGCTCCGTCTTCACGGCGCGCAACTCCTCCAAAAGGGCGGTCGCGTCGACGAACGTCAGGTCCGGCAGTTCGCGTCGCAACGCGTCCAGGGCATCCGCGGGGAAGAAGGAAAGCTCCAAGGCGATGCGGCCCGAAACGCAGCCGGTTTTCCGAAGAAAATCTGCCGCGGCGAGCGCCGCATCGACGCTCGTCCAAGAGCGGGTGACGGTTTGCGGTGGCCAGATGGGAAACACTTCGAGCCCCCAAGCCTCGTTGCCAGCGCCGACGTAAAAGGCGTGCTCCGGCTTGCCTGGAAAATAGCCGACGATCGGCAAGTAGCGTCCGGTCCCGATCGCGTCGCCGTGCGCGAAGAAGAAGTACCGGTACCCTCCAAGCAAGTACTGGACGTTGTGCCGGCTGACGGCGAGCAGGCAGTCGGCGCCGGCCTCATCTAGCAAGCGGTCGAGTTTAGGACCATCGAAAGGCACGTTCATAAAGGCAGGGCACTGGTGCGGCGGGACCGTCGCCGCCGCCAGCAGATGACGTCCGGCGAGCGGCAGACCCCAAAGCACCTCCGCGGGCGAGCTGGCCGAGCGCTGAACCAGTCATGAGGTTCATCGTTTACCAAAGCGTTTGACCTCCCTCGATGACGAGGTTGTGGCCGGTCATGTAATCCGACACCTCCGAAGCCAGGTAAACCGCTGCCCCCTGCAGATCTTCCAGCTCGCAGAGCCTACCCATGGGGATGTCCTGCAGCCAGCGGTCGACCAAAGGGGCGAGTTCGGGGGAGTCGGTGATGAGCGACGTCCGCACGATGCCTGGGGAAATGCAGTTTACCCGCACCCCGCGGTCGGCCCATTCCGCCGCGAGGCTTTTCGTCAGGTTGACGACCCCGCCCTTGGAGGTGTTGTAAGCGGCCTGCTTCTGCGGGTGCGGCACGATCACGCTCGACATCGAAGCGGTGTTGATGATTTTGCCGTAACCAGCCTTGAGCTGGTGCCGCGCTTCCGCTTGGCAGCAGAGGAAAAGCCCGCGGAGGTTGACCGCAAACGTCCGGTCCCATTCGTCCAAAGAGGTTTCCTCCGCGGCCGAGTTTTTGTTGATGCCCGCGTTGTTGAACGCGACGTGGAGATCGCCGAAAGCCTTCAGCACCTGCGCGACCATGGCCTGGACGCCTTGCGGGTCCGCCACATCGGCGGCGATCGCGGCGGCCTCTACGCCCCGGCTCCTCAGTTCCTCGGCCGTTTGGTGGGCGGCGTCGGGCCGCAAATCCACCACCGCCACCCGGGCACCGGCCTCGCCCAGCGCCGCGGCGAACGCGCGGCCGATGCCTTGGCCAGCCCCCGTGATCAGCACGGCGCGGCCATCCAACCGAAACCGGTCCAAAATGCTTTTGCTCATAAGCGGGTGCCAGGCGCGGCGGTTTTCTCAACCCCGGCTTCGACCTAACTGCTAACCTTTACCTCGACCCCACCGTCCCGGTTGGAGCGCGTCGCGGCATCGATCGTGGCCATTACCACCGCGCCGTCCTCCACGGTCGGCACCTCCTTGGCTTCCGACCGCCAGTCCGGGAGCTGGAGTGCGCGGGCCATCAACGCCTTCGCAAACTCGGTGTAAAGGTTGGCAAAGGCGAGGGCGTAACCTTCGGGGTGACCGGGCCGAAAGCGTGCGGCGGCCCGCGACTCGGCGGACAATTCGTCGTACCCGCGCGAAAACCTTACAGCCGGGCCGCCGATCGGTTTGACCCAAAGGTCCTCCGGCGATTCCTGCCGCCACTGCAAACTCCCCGATTCACCAAAGATGCGGAAGCCAAGCCCGTGGTCGTTGCCGGCCGCCACGTAACTCGCCCAGACTCGACCCTGCGCGCCGCCCTCGTACTCGAAAGTCAGGTAAGCGTTGTCGTAGACTTCGCGCCGCTCGGCGAACGTCGACATCCGGGCTGACACCGTCACGGGCCGCAGGCCGGTCACGTAGCTGACGAGGTTGAACGCGTGTGAACCGACCTCGCCGAGGAGCCCCTCTTTTCCGGCCATGTCTTCGCGAAAGCGCCAATGCCGCGCGTTCGGGTCGGCCGGTTCCCGCGCGACCCCAGGATCACCGGCGCAGAACTCCGCCTCGACCAGCCGCACGGCGCCGATGCTGCCGCGCCGCACGGCCGCCCGCGCCTCGCGCACCATGGGGTAACCGGTGTAACAGTGGGTCACGCCGAACAACCGGCCGATGCGGCCCACGAGTTCGACCAATGCCCTCGCCTCAGCCGCGTCCCACGTCAAACCCGCGTTCCAAGAACGTTTTGGCCACCGGAAAATGCAGCGGGGGCGGGGTGACGACGACGACCGCGTCGATCCGGTCCGGGCGTTGGGCCTCGGCTTCGGCCATCACCCGAAAATCGGTGTAGGTGCGTTCGGGCGGGAGCAGCTCCGCTTGGGCCGACGCCAGCGCTATTAGGGGGTCTACCGACATCGCCCCCGCCGCGAGTTCGCCGTACCCATCCACCCGCAACGCCACCAGGTGCGTGCGCCCGATGACGGAGTCGCGTCCGCCGCCCACCATCCCGAACCGCACCCGGCGTCCGAACCGCGCCAACCGTTCCCCGTCATTCATGGTCATAAAGGCCTCCGATCTTCCTGCCGCCTCGCGTGCGCGTCCGGGGGGGCGCTCCGGTCATTTCACCGTTCCCCACGAGAGCCCGCTGACGATGTGGCGTTGGATGAACAAAGTGAGGATGAACATCGGCAGGAACATGAGGACGGCGCCCGCGCCGATGTTGCCCCAACCGATCCCGGATTCTCGCACAAACAGGGTCACGGCCACCGGCAACGTCATGGCGTCTTCCGTCGACGTCAGCACCAGGGCAAACAGGAATTCATTCCAGGAAAACAACGCCGCCAAGATGGCCGTCGCCGCGATCCCGCCCCTGGCCAAAGGCAGCGCGATCCGCAGGAAGACGCCAAACGCCGAGCAGCCGTCCACCAAGGCGGAATCAAACAAATCCGCAGGGATTTCCTGAAAAAACCCGCGGCTCACCCAGACCACAAACGGGATGCTGAAGGTCAGGTGGATCAGGATCAAACCTGCCAAGTTGTCCAGCAAACCCGCGGTGCGAAGCATGATGAAGAACGGGATCACCACCGCGATCGGGGGCAGAAAGCGCAACGAGAGAAACCAGAGGGCGAGGTCTTCACGCCGGCGCAGGTTGTACCTGGCCAGGGCGTAAGCCGCCGGGAGGCCGAGCACGAGCGAGATCAGGGTGGAGACCGCCATCACCACGAAACTGTTCCGGAGGTATTGGGCAAAGGGATAAAGCTCGAAAACGTTGTGATAATTCTCCAGCGTGGGCGTGAAGAAGAGTTTGGGCGGCCAACTCAACACGTCAGCGCGGTTTTTTAAGCTGGTGGCCATGATCGCCAGGATCGGCACGGTGAACACGGTCAGCACCGCCAAGATGCCGACGACTCGCGCCAGGGCGAGCAGCCGTCGCCGGCGTTCGGGTCCGGAGGGGCGAACCGTCTTCTTCATCACCTTTGCCGTTTCAAAATCCCGGTCGCGACCACCAAGTTTACCACCACGATGATCCCCAGCAGGATCACGTAGGAGAGCGCGGCTGCGTGGCCGATTTTGAAGAATTTAAAACCCTGCTTGTAGGCATAAAGGCTGATCACCTCCGTGGCGTTGCCTGGTCCGCCGCCGGTGAGGACGTAGAACAGGTCGAAGTACTTCACTGAATCGACGAAGCGCAGCAGGGCGCACACCGTCAGGCTCGGCACCAGCAAGGGCCAAGTGACGAAACGGAACCGTTGCCAAGGGCCCGCTCCGTCGATCTTGGCCGCTTCCAGCGGGTCGGTGGGCATGGCCTGCAAGGCCGCCAACACGATCAACGTCACAAACGGCGTCCATTCCCAGACATCGGTGATGGTGACGGCGAGAAGGCCGGTGGACGCCAACCCGAGCCAGTTCGGGGTGGGCAGGGCAAGGGAATGCAGGAAAAAGTTCACCAGACCAACGTCGGTGTTGAACATCAGCCGCCAGATCAGGCCCACCACCACGGGCGTGATCATCATCGGCAACATGATCACCGCCCGCACGACGCCCGCCCCGCGGCGTTGTTTGTGGATCAAGAGGGCGACCGCCAACCCGCACACCAACTGCACGGGGACCGCGCTCAAGATGAAGGTCAGGGTGACCCCGACGGAGTTGAGCGTCCGCGGATCACCGAGGACCTGACGGTAGTTGTCGAAACCGTTGACCCGCACCGCGCCCGCATTGGCGCCCGCGCTGCCCGCCGTCAGGCTCAGGCCCAGGGAGTAGATCGTCGGGAAGATGGTGAAGGCGAACAGAAACACCACTGCGGGCGCCAGCATCACCGCGGGCGCGTACGGATCGAACCACCGTACGGCCCGCTGTCGCCAACCCGCTTTGCGTCCGGAAACGGCGTATTCCTGGCGAGTGAGATCCGTCGTCAGCATGGGGGTTTGCCCAAGAAGGCAGGCGCACCGCCTCAGACCAAGGGTGCCGTGCCCTCAATTAGCCCGTCTTCAGCCGGTCCTTCAGCACCCCTTGAAACGCGCGGTTCGCGTTGGCCATGGCGTCTTTGGCCGAAGACTGCCCCGTCAGGACGTTGGAGATTTCGGCGGCGAGCAGGTCCTGCATCTCCACCCACTCGGGGATGCGCGGCCGGCCCGCGGCTTCCTTCAAGCCTTCCATGGTCGCGTTGTATTCGATGAACCGCTTGCCGAGCTCAGGATCACCCAGCGTCGAGAACCGCGCCCCGGTCCCGTATTTCGCCAAGCGCTTCTCCAGGTCTTTGCTGGTGGCCCAAACGATGAATTCCCAAGCCGCTTCTTTGTTCTTGGAATCCTCCACGATCCCCAGGTTCCAACCCCCGATGCAAGGCGACCGTTTGATCCCGCCCTCCTTGGTCACGCCCGGCATCTTGGTGATCGCCACGGTGTCGGTGATTTGGGAGTTCTCCCCCACAAACAACGGTGCCGCGTTCTGCCAATGGATGTTCATGGCGGCCCGGCCTTGCCGGAAGAACGCGGCGGCTTCGTCGTAATCCTGCGCCAAAACCCCGTCGTTGCAGAAGGGCAGCAGCGATTTCAGGAACTCGACCGAAGTGATGGCTTCGGGTGAATCCATTTGGGGATGAAACCCCGAGTCGTAGTAGTAGCCGCCCATGCAGCCGAACACGTCGAGGTGCGTGCAGACCAAACTGCTGGAGCGTTTGGCGATCATGGTCAGGCCGGACACCCCGTTTTTTGACTCCTCGGCGTGCAGCTTCTTGGCGGTCTCACGGAGTTCCTCCCACGTTTCCGGCGGCTTCGCCCCGTGTTTTTCCAGGATGTCTTTCCGGTAAAACAGGGTCATGACCGCCGTGATGAACGGCAAGCCGTAAAGGGTGTTCTCCCACATGCACTCCTCTTCAAGGCATTTGGGGATGAAGTCTTGGAGGTCGAGCACCTGCGGGTCCGTTTGCTTCACGAACTCGGTGACCGGGTGAAGCCAGCCCTGGCCGGCGTATTGACCCATCCAAACGCAGTCGGCGTGCACGATGTCCGTGCGCCCGGTCTTTTGGTTGACCGCGGTGAACTGCCGTTCCTGCAGCGTGGGGTATGGGTAGATGTTGACGTTGACCTTGACGCCGGTCGCGTTGGTGAACTCGTTGGCCAAGCTTTTGATGCCGTCGGCGCGTGCCTCGGCCACGAGTGAGACGTTCAGCGTGCGTCCCGCCCATTCCCGAGAAAGTTTGCCGAAGCGGTAGGCGGAGGTGCCGCCGTCCTTGCCTTCAGTTTCGCCGTAGGCCTTCATCAGGCCGAACAGCGGGTGCGCGGCGACCCCCGCCGCGATGCCCCGTTTGATCAACTCCCGGCGCGTCAGGGAACGACGCGTTCCCTCGGCCTGGTGCGGGTGGTTCTCTTTCATGTTGAGCCTCCGTGTTTCTGGGTGGAGAACTGCTCTGGGTGCTTGGTCTGCGCTGGTCTGCGCTGGTCTGCGCTGTTTTGCTCTGCTCTATGGTGTCGGCCCCGCGGCGGCCATTTCCCGTCCGCCCGCGGGCCCGGGTGAAGGTTCCATTTCAGTCGTCGTACCGCACGACCACGCGCCGGCCGCTTTGCGCCGATGCCAAGGCGGCATCCACGACGGCGGCGACGCGGTAGCCATCGCGAAAGGTCGCGCCGTGCGGGCCCACGGCAGAGCCGAGCGCAACCGCTTCCAGGAAGTGTCGCGCCTGAAAAGCGAAGGCGTCGCGCCAGCCGATCGGGTGCGAACCCTGCAGGCCCACGGGGAGGTGGAAATCCGCGTACGGATCGTCCGGACCGAGCACGAGTTCGGTGCGCGGCCCTTTTCTTCCCTCCCGCACCACCAGTTCGTTCAGCCGTTCCATGTCGAAGCTCAGCGAGGCGCGGGTTCCGTCGACCTCGATGCGGCCGGTCAAGGCATGCGGCTGGCTGACGCGCGACGCTTCGAACGTGGCCGTGGCACCGTTCTCCAGCTCCGCGACGGCGCCAAACCAATCGTCGTTCGCGTCGGCTTCCCCGGCAGGGTCGCCGTCGTGGTCCGCCGGGCGGTGCGCGGTCTGGCACTGCACGGAGGCGATCTCCCCGACGAGGTAACGGGCCAAGTCGAAGTGATGGGACCCAAGGTCGCCCAGAGCGCCGCCCCCGGCTTGGGACCGGCGGAAACGCCAATTGGGCGGCGCACCCGGCACGATCATGTCGAGCAGGAACACGCTCCGAAAGCACCGGACGGTGCCCAACCCTCCGGCCGCGATCACCTCCCGCGCCTTGCGCAGCGCCGGCAGGAAGCGGTGCAGGTAACCGCACATGTGGAGCCGGCCGGTTTTTTCCACTTGTCGCCACAGGTCCAAGGCTTCGGCAGCGGTGCGTCCCAACGGCTTTTCGCAAAAGACGTGCAGCCCCCGTTTCGCCGCCTCCACACACGGTTCGTGGTGCAGGAAG
>CAXUNV010000103.1:10941-11383 GCA_964252355.1 uncultured Chthoniobacterales bacterium
ATGAGTGACGCCTTGGGCGCGGCCAGCACCTGCAGGGCCGTGTCGGCGCGGGCGAGTGCCCCGCGCCAGTCGGTGGCGGTGTGTTGGAAGCTGCAGCGCCGGGCCAACGCTTCCGCGAGGGCGCCCTCGGCGTCGATCACCGTGTCGAAATGCAGGTCGATGGCCGGCCGCCGGTGGGGTCGGCGGGCGTCGGCGAAAGCCAAGGCGTGCATTTGCCCCATGAAACCGGCCCCCAGGAGCGTGGCGCGGATGGGGTGGTGCGGTGAGTCGTCCATGAGGTTGGGTGACCGCGGGTCGGGCCTGGGACCTTTCTGGCCGGTCGTGCCGGAAACAGCGGGCAAGGCGGGCAGGAGCGGGTCCCTGGGGGGTGGACCACGGCCGGCGTCGCCGGCCGTCATTGCGGGTCGGCGGGCGCGTTTGCATAGCTATGCATCCGGGCAAA
>CAXUNV010000104.1:0-6814 GCA_964252355.1 uncultured Chthoniobacterales bacterium
CCCCTGGTTTTGGGCAACGCTGTATCCCGTCCCCCCTGAGGTCTCCTGGGTAAAAACCGTGCTTGCAAAAAAGATCGGCGCGGAAAAAGAGCGGGGGTGCACGCCTGCACCCCCGCCTCAAACCGAGGATCGTTGCGGGAGACTAAAACTTCTTTTCGGCCCGGACGTAAAAGAACCGTCCAACCGGGTTGGTCAGGTTCGCGTCGTAGTTGCCGTTGATGTTCGAAACCAGCGGGGCGCGTTCGTCACCAACGTTGAGGACGCCAAACGTGATCGTGGTATCATGCCACCACGCCAGCTTTTCGACTTTCCGCTCTTCGGGTGCCACCGCTTTGCCTTTACCGTCCACGACCGCTTTACCATTACCGGTCACTACCTCCTCTTGGTGGCCCGTGAAGGTGTAACTCGTCTGCAGGTCGAAGGTGGTGTAATCGTGGACGGTACGCAGCACGTTTTCTCCGAGGTAAACCGCGTCGAAGCCGTTAAACTCCTTGTAGGGGCCCACGTAATTGCAAGTCCCGACGATCTGGAAGCTTTTGTACTTGTAGCCTAAGGTGAAGACGCCGCGGTTGCGCGGCAACGCGCCCGAGCCGCCGGAAGCGCCGCTGTAGGACAATCCGCCGAAACGATCGAGACCGGCCTCTTGACCGTACTGGTCGTTGAACTTCCAAAGGTAAGTGAAATCAGCAGAGAAGTTGGCCGTGCCAAACTCGCCGCCCTTAAAGGGCAATTCGTAGTTGACGCCGTAATCAATGCCGCGGATCCGGGTCAGCACGTCAAAGTTTGAGTAGGCGACCCGCACGGCGGTGATGGTGCCGCCCGGGGTGATGTCGACCGCGTTCTGGTACGCGGCATTACCCGCGAAGAACAGGTCAACCACCTGCTGGGTGGAGGGGATGTTGATGTCACCGGATTTTTGGATGTAGAAGTAGTCGGCCCGAAGCGTCAGGGTGCCCAGTTCTTTGGGGATGAAGCTCGGCGTCCAAACCACCCCGAGGTCGAAGGATTTGGAGTTCGTCGGCCGGAGGTTGGGGTTCCCGACTCGCAGCGAGCGTGCTTGGATCTGCGTCGGATCTCGTTGGTTGCTGATCGAATCAAAACTTTCTGACGCCCCTTGGTAAAGATACTGGAGCGGGGGAGCCGTGAACCCTTCCGCGTAATTCGCGCGGAACGTCAGCTCTTGAAACGGTTGGTACCGCAGGGTTGCTCCCGGTTTCACCGTCGTCCCGAAATCCGAGTAATCTTCAATCCGCGCCGCGGCCCGGCCGTCGAACGAGTAGACCAAGGGAATTTTCATGTCCGGACTGACGAACGGCACATAGATCTCCCCGTACCCGGAAGTGACCGCCCGGTAGCCGACCGTGGCAAGCTGGTTGACGGTGCCGATCGTGTTGAACGCGGCGATGTTCGGGTCAGGTTGCTTGTCCAAGGATTCCTGCCGGTAGGCTCCGCCCAGTGCGATCGTGATGAATCCCGCAGGCAATTGGACCACGTCTCCATTGCCTTGGCCCGAGAACTCGAAAATGTCCGAATCGCCTTTGTTGGTGGCGTTCAAGCGCAAGCTCTCCGTGGCGGCCCGTTGCGCCGGGAGTCGGTTGAAGTTGTAGTCCGCCAGCGGGTTCCATGAGATCACGTTGGGGTTCGTGTTGGCCAATTGCGCGACCAACGCCCGCTTATTGACGAGATTGTCCTCGTAATCCTGCGAGCTTTCGCGAGCGTAGAGGCCGCCCACGCTCCAGCGCAGCCGGTTGTCGAGCAACTCACCTTCGAAACCGCCGTAGGCCCGGTAGGTGTCGATGTCGGTGTCGGTGACTCGATTGCCGAGTTCAATGGTTCGGTAGTAGAAATCCAGCGAGGCCGCGTCGGCACCGAAAATTTGCTGATTGTACCGGTTGGTGGCCGGCAACTGCAGACCCACGCTCTGGCCGTTGATCGTGGCCGGGGCCTCCTGGTCGGTGAAGATCGGCGTCGGCGCCGCGACGGACTCCGAGTTGGTGCGGTTGTAGAGCCCCTCGAACCGGAACCGGAGGTTGTCGGTGATCTTGTAGACGGTGTTGACCGTGAAACCGTAACGGTCGGTATCGAGCGTGATCGGCAAAACCTTATTGAAGTCGTAACGGTCGTTCGCGGTCGCGGCCCCGTTGAACGGTCGGTAATCGGCCAGGGTCGTGCCCGGCCCGAAAATCACCCCGTTGTTCAGCCGGATCGAAGTGTCCAACGAGGCGGGGAAAAGCCGGCCCGGGCTGTTCGCCGAGCTGCGCTGGTCGTAGCCGGCATTCGCCTCGCCGTAACGGTTCGCCGTGCTTAAGTAATCCCGGTCGGTGGATTTGATGCCGTTTTGCGAGTACCAACTCCCCGTCGCCACCAAGTTCAGCCGATCGTTCTTGTAACCCGTGACAAAGTCGGTCTGGTAGGTCTCGCCGTCACCCTTGTCGGTGATGCCGAACTGGCCGCTGATCGACGTGCCCTCGTAGTCATCACGCAGGATGATGTTGACCACGCCGGCGACGGCGTCCGAGCCGTAGATCGGGCTCGCGCCTTCGCGCAGGATGTCGATGCGTTGCACGGCCCCGAGCGGGATGTCGTTGATGTTGAATGCCAAGCTCGAGATGGAGGGCGTTGAGGTCCGCGGCATGCGTCTGCCGTTCACCAGCGTGAGGGTGTCTTGGGCCGGCAAACCGCGCAGCGCCACGTTGGCCTCGCCGCCACCCGGGTTGTTGACCTGGTCGCCGCGATAGTTGCCGCTCCCGATCACCTGCGGGATGGCCTGTTGCAGGACCTGCGAAATGGTCTGGCCACCCGTCACGTCGATGCCGGCACGGTTGATCGTTTGCAGCGGCTGCGACGCGGTGGCCTCAGCGGTCGGGATGTTCGAACCGGTGACGATGATCCGTTCGAGCGATCCGCTGGTGTTGCCCTGAGCGCTGCCCGGGGCGTTACCTTCCGCAGCGGGCCCTGAGGTGATGGCCGGCGTCGCGGCCGGAACCACGTTGGCGTTGGTATCCTGCGCCCTCGCATCACCCACGGCGAAGCTGGCGAGCACCGCGAGGATCCCGGTCCCTCTTCTCAAACTATGCGATTTCATAACGTTTCATGTTGGTGTTTTGATTTATGGCCGACACGGGCAAGACGGTTTCGGCGTTGAGGCAAACGTCGCCTCCGTTTCGCGTTTCACCGGCCGGAGAGGGGGCGGCCGACGGCGCAACCACGCCCGGTTTTCTAGGAGGCGACACCCCCGCGCGTCAAGGTTTTTGCTCGGCGTCAAACGGGCTTGCGCAAAAGACGAATGCCCGAACAACCTCGTCACCGGAAATATCGAGCTTCTACAAATGACGCCCGCGCGCCGTTCTCGAAACCAAAGCGCGGCGCGTGCGCGAAAAAAGCGCCGGCCCGTTAAGGCCGACGCTTAAAATTGCGCGCTTAAGATTACTTAGAACCGTTTCGTGAGGCTGACGTAGTAAGTCCGGTTCCGGATCGTGTACAACGTCGGGTCGTAGTTGTTGTTTGCGGGTCCCGCGGCGAACGGCGGGTCACGGTCAAACAGGTTGTCCACGCCGACCTGGATGCGCGTCCCGCCGAGGAGTTTCGCCCACCAGGAGGGCTTGGCGACTTCCGTAGGGACCGGGGCAGCCACTTCCTTGCCCTTGCCATCCTTCGAGTATCCCGTTTTGCCGTTGTCCGGAGTGATTTCTTCGGGCTTCTTGAACTCGTAGCTCGCCCGCAGGTCGAAGGTGTAGTAGGACTCGACCTTGCGAGTCGGCGGGTTGACTTGGATGACCGTCGGATCATCGTCGTACTCGCCAACGTAGTTGAACTTAATGCCGGCGTTGAACCCGCTCACACCGTAGTTAAGGTCAACAAACCCTTTCCAGTAAGGGATCGATCCGGGCGCCAACCCGCCCGTGCCTGGATCCACAAAATTCCCAAGGAACTTGGTCGGTTCCTGGCCCTGCGCGGTGATGACCTGGTATTTAAGCGTGTAGTTCCAATCGGTCGTGAGGGTCAGTTGTCCCCAGTTGAATTGCGGGGTCTGGTAAATCAGCCCGAGGTCCAGACCTTCCACATCGCGGGAGGCCACGTTGAGCGAAATGGTGTTGACCGTGTTGAACGTTCCGTTCGGGTTGCACGTCACGAAGTTCGCGACCGCCGGGTTGCCCGCGAAAAACTGGTTCACGACGAAGGCCGGGTCACCGGCAAGGACCAGGTTTTTCTGGTAGATGCCGTAATAGTCCACGCTGAGCGTCAAGCTGCCCGGGACCCAGTGCGGCGAATAGATGATGCCACCCGTGTAGATCCGGGCCGTTTCAGGTTTGAGACCCACCGTGCCACCCTGCAGCACGCCGTTGGTCGGCTGCTCAAAGAGACCGTCACGCGGATTGAACAAGGTCAGGAAATTCTGGTTCGGGGCCGCAAACTCGTCGGCGAGCGAAGGCGCGCGGAACGCTTCGCTGTAGGAAGCGCGGAACGTCAAGTCTTGGATTGGTTGATACCGAAGTGTCACCTTGGGGTCGGTCTGCCGGAAGTTGTCGACCACAAAGCTTGAACCGAGCCCCACCGGATTTGGTCCGCTCTGCGTGTAGCGCTCGTACCGGATCGCGCCGGTGGCGTCGAAGGAGTAGATCCCCGGTATTTTCATATCCGGCGTCACCACCGGCAACAATCCCTCGCCGTAGACGGCGTAAACCTCGCTTCGGGCCTGCCAATTGTAGCTGACCGCATTGAAGCCAGGCACGTCGCCGTGCAACGAGTATTTACCGCTGTACGATCCCGTCGTTTCCCAACGGTACTCTGCACCCGCGGCCAGGGTCACGCCTCCTTGGACGAAGTCTGGGAAAAACGTGGACCGAGCCACCGCGTTGATGATGCGGAGCGTGTTGGGAAAACGCTCGATTTCGTTGTACTGGGCGCGCTGAAACGCCAAGCCGTTGTTGTAAGTGTGCGGCAAGCCGTCGGTGCCGATCAGCGTGCCAGTCTTGGGGGCGTTGATCCCGAGGAACGGATTAAAGGTGCCATCACGCAAGGACGGAGCAAGGCCCTCTACCGTGAAGTCGTGGTCATGGTATTGCCGAAGGTCTGCCTCCTCGGACTCGTAGTTAACTTCCCAGTTGATCGGCGAATAGTACTTTTCGGCGAACGAGGGGATCTCTCCTTTGAAGCCAGCCTGAAAGAACCAGACCGTGTTGTCGGCGTAATCGATGCGGTTGCCGAGTTCGACGGAACGATAACGAACATCCGTGATCTGACCCGGCACCGCGGTACCGATCGGGACGCCGGCCACGGGCGTCGGGTAGTACGGACTTGATTGAATGTCCGCGAGGCTGAAGTTCCCCGCCGTCAATGGAGTCGGGGCCTGTTCGTCGTAGAACTTCGATTTGGTGTAGAGGAAAGTGCCCGTGAACTCGAGGTACTTGTCGAAGATCTTGTCATCAAACGCCACGTAGGCGGAATTCCGGTTGTAGGCCGGGATGGCCGGATCGACCCTGAAGATGTCGTAACGGTCGTTTGGACCATCCGATGCGGGCCGGTACTGGGTCAATCCGGAACCAGGCGTGATCACGGTGCTGGGCGTCTGCGGGATGACCGCAGTGACCGTACCGTCGGCGGCATCGACCAACACATCGTCTCTGCCCGGCAAATTGGTGCTGCGACCGTCCCGGCCGCCGAACCGACGGGTGTCAAAGCTCGACGTGAGATCGCGGTCCCGGTCAAAGATCGCGTTTCGGTGATAGTAGTCGTAGCCGGCAACGACGGATACCTTGTCGTTGCTGAACCCGCCAAGAGCCGTGACGTTGAGTTCGCTTTGGTCGTTGTTCGTCGTGTTCCGGTACGAGATGTCGAATTCGCTGAAGTCACCCTTGGGCAGGTTTTTGCGCAAGATCAGGTTCACCACGCCCGCGACCGCGTCCGAACCGTAGGTCGTCGTCGCCCCGTCTCTCAGGACGTCAACGCGGTCGATGAAGTTCTGCGGGATGAGGTTCAGGTCGCGCAAGGCATCGACGCGGATGCCGTTCACCACGGTCAGGGTGTATCTGTCGCCCAAACCGCGGAGGTTCACCGTCGAGGCGCCGATGTTGACCGTGCCGAGGCCGGTGTTGCTGCCGTTGAACTGATCCTCGGATCCCGCGTTGCCGCCGAAGAACGAAGGCAGGGTCCGCAATCCTTCGATGACGTTGGTACCGCCGAAGTTTTTGAGCGTTTCCTGGCTGTAGGTGGTGACCGGCAAGGCGGTCTCGCTTTGGGCGGTCGGAATCAAGGTACCCGTGACCACGATTTGCTGCAGCGTGCCGCCCCCTTGTCCTCCCGTGCTGGCGGCGGCTTGACCTTGGTCGGTCGTGCCAATGCTACCCGCCGGGGTATTGCTTGGGTTGACGCTTTGGGCCCGTGCAGACGCTATGGTGGCGGCCGCGGCCAGAATGGCAGCGAGCCGCGTGAGTCCTAAAAACTTTATCTTTCTTCTCCTCATGGGTTTCGTCCTTTCCGACGTGATCGGAGGGTATTTGGCGCGCCTGGTCTCTCGTCCAAGCGTTTGCTCTGTCCAGACCGCGCCGTGCCCTCGGGAATCGAAGGAGCGGGGAGGGGTTTACGGTCCGATTACAGAATGGTTGCGGACGGATTTAGGCCGCACCGGCTTGCGCTGTCAAGGCATCTGAAGGCTTCTGCGGAATCTTATTCGAACGTTTTCGCTCGACGGTGTTACAGCGCTTTTCCGGATCGTGTGAGAAGTGGCGACTTGCCGCGCGAGGCCGCTAAAACGAAGGACCCCGACAAGTTTCAGGGGGGTTGCGGAAGCGTGGTTGATGGAATTGGCGGTGAA
>CAXUNV010000104.1:6824-11252 GCA_964252355.1 uncultured Chthoniobacterales bacterium
CGGCCACATTCCCCCGCGGGCCCCCAAAACCCCCCCCCCCGCACATTTGGCGGGGGCCTTCCTGAGCCTTGGTTTAGCGAATGGCCGTTTAGAACTTCTTCTCCAACGAGACGTAGAAGTAACGCTGGATCGGGCTGGTGTTGCCCGTGTCGTACCCCTCAGTGAAGATGTCCGCGAACGGTGGGCGCGTATCGAAGATGTTGTTGATGCCAAAGGTCAGCCTCGTCCCGGCCAACCATGTGCGCCAACCTGCACCAGAGCTCTGGGGTGCGGGCGCCATCGCTTTCTCGCCAACGACGCGTTTGCCATCTTTGTCGTAGCCGGGTTTGGGCGTTTCGGGCGTGATCTCGGCAGGCTTTCCGAATTCATAAGAGATCTGGTAGTCAAACGTAGTCCAATTTCCGACGGTATGAACCTGTGTAAAACCGGTGCTCGAGACAAACTCGGGCAGGGTCTGACCCAAGCCTCGGAAATCGTTCGCGTCGTGCTCGGAGTCAAAATAGTTGAAGGTTACCCCGGTCGAGAAGGTGTCATCCCCGAACAGCTTTTTCGAGTAAAACAGGCTAGCCACGAGCTTGAAGTCCGGCGTAACCGGTACCACTGCCGCCAACGAATCCGTGACGTTGATCACCTGGCCACCCACCGTGTTCTGCTCGCTGACGTGGTAGAAGTATGAGGCGTTTACCTCTGCGCTCACCTTGCCCCAATTGTACTCCTTGGTGGCGTAGTTCGCGCCAAACTGCCAGCTGTCGACCCGGATGGAGCCAAGGTTTTCAAGCGGATCGGCCACGGAGAGAATATTTCCTCCAGCGTCGCGAGAGATAGCACCGGGAAATAGGCCAGGGTTGTTGACCACAAACTGCGGATCGATCTGCAGAATGGTGCCGCGTTTCAGGATTTCCACCCAGTCCACGTACGCCGAAAAGCCGTTGGCCCAGCCCCACCAACTGTGTTCGGGATCCGCGCTTCCGGGAGACCAGACGGCGCCCGCGTAGTAACCGTAGGAGGTCTCAGGTCGTAGCGCTGGGTTGCCTTGAGACAACAACTGCACCTCCGGCTGGGTACCGGTGACTGGATCCGTCACGAACGTGAATGAGGCAAGCTGCGAGCCGAACAACTCCGTGACTGAGGGCGCGCGGAAACCTTCCGAATAGCTGGCGCGCAGGGTGAAGTCATCAAAGGGCTTGTAGCGGACCGCAAACTTCGGCTTCCAAGCTTCGCCGAAAGAGCTGTAGTCGTCGTAGCGCTCCGAGAGAACAAATTCGAGTAAACGCGCGCCCGGAAACGACCATTTACCACCCAGCACAGGGATTGTGAGTTCGGCGTAGGCTGCGCGGTCATAATCCTTCCCGCTCGCGTTGCCCTTACCACCTAGGGCGATTACGTCGCCCGTTCGCTGCGGTGCATCCTTGTAATCCACGTACTCGGTACTGCGGTATTCCAGCCCCAATCCCAGCGCGATCGAGCCGGAAGGAATGTCGACGAGGTTGCCACCCGCATTTACCCGCCATTGCGTCAGGCCGGTGCGGGCGTGGTCGTCGGTGACGATTTTGATGCCTGGCGCAAATGCTTGGTTCGCGGCGTTATTCGTCCGGGTGTCAACAAACGGGTTGTAGAAAAGCCCCTCATACCCCGGCAATGTCCCGTTCAAAGCAGCTAGGAACTTGGACCTTTGGATGGCGTTGAAACCGCGGTTTTCGCCGTCAGTCTCCGCGTACAGGAAACTGGCATCCACAAACCAGTTGTTTGGCAGGTTGATCAAGCTAATTCCGGCGACATTCCGGAAGTTATAAATGTCGGTTTCCCCTTTGCGCTGACCGAATTCAAGCAGGCGCAAGCGGGAATCGAGGTCCACGCCCGTGGGATTGTAGATGTTCGTGGCGGGCACCGTGACGAAATCCGTAGAGGTGACCGGATTCGCCGTAAAGCTGCTTAGCTCCTTGTTTCGCTGCGTCGAGAACTCGTCGTAAAGGCGAAGGTATTGAATCGGCTGGTAGTTGAATTTCACCAGTCCACCAATGCGCTCCTCCCGCGGGATCAGTTGGACGCCAGGCACGGTGTTGTACTTCTCCGTCGCATCCGGATTGACAATCAGGTTGGCGGCGGGACCGGCCGAACCGGGCACAACTTGGTAGGTGTTGCCATCGGCACCAAAGAAGTGTCCGGCTGGCGCTGAATTGGAACGGAGATCAGAAAGGTCATCCGGTCCCAGAAGGGAATGGTTGACGTTTGAGGAGTACCCACGATCCGCAGCATCGATCGGGCTCTGGTTGTAGTAGTCGAAAGCAGCTAAGACGCTAAAGCGCGAATTATCATTGATCTGCTTCGACACACCTGCGGTCAACTGCACGTGTTCGACTTGGTAATCGCCGCGTTGGCTCTCCCCGTAGTATCCGTAGATATCAGCGCCATTATAGTCATCCTTTAAGATGACGTTGACCACGCCGGCAATTGCGTCGGAGCCATAGGTGGAACTAGCACCGTCCTTTTGAACTTCGATCCGGTCGACGGCAGCGAGCGGGATGCTGTTCAAGTCGACGAAGCTTTGGAAACCGTTTTGCGGGAACGGGAAAGAGGTTTGGCGACGGCCGTCGATGAGCACAAGCGTCGAATTGGTCCCTAAACCGTTAAGATTAACCTCCGATGCGCTCGGCGAAAAGCTTGACCCGGCGTTCACGGACGGCGTGAACGCGGAGACGTTCTGCGGCAGCCGTTGAATGACGTCCGAAACGGTCTGGTCGGCCTGTTGTTCGATGAAATTCCGGTCGATGTTTGTCACGGGCTGAGTCGCCTCGCCGACCCGCGGCACGATCGAACCCGTGACAATCACGCGCTCGAGGTTTCCTCCACCGGTCGTAGCGCCCTGAGCCACCTGTTGGCTCGCCGAAGAGGTCTGCCCTACGGCGCCCGGGTTTTCCTGGGGTGACACCGGGGGCGCGGCCGATTGCGCGGCAGGTTGACCTGGGGCAGTTGACTGCGAGAAAGCAACCCCGCTAAGAGCGGCAAAAACCGTCAGCGCCAAAAGGGCGTGCCGGTGGCAAATGGACTGTAGTCTCATCACACTCCTCAATTCAATTTGGACCGCCTTCGCTGGATGGCACCATCAGCTCTGACGCCATTATCGCGTCACAGCAAGGATCCCAAACGGGCCACAAACGTTTATCGGCCCGCCAACGACTCGCTCTTTTAGAGCCTTGTGAGTCCCTGGGTCAAGCGGGCTGTCGAAAAAAATTTGAACGTTTCCGATCGATACCTGTCACGTGCATTCGCCGGACCATGAAATTGGCGAGGGCACCTGCCTGGTTTAGGGAGATGGCTGGTCGGAGATGCGGTCGCGAACAATCCGCACATCAATCAGGTTTGGCGTAATGGGCGGCACTTTGCGCCCCCGCAACAAGTCAGGATCTGCAACGATGGTCAAGCCGCTCGGCCAAGTGGATTCTGACGGTGGAGGCTGGGCGGAGCGCCGTCCCAGCAACGCCAGTCCGCCCACCAGTCGACAATTGCTGAGGTTGACCGCTTCGCTGACGGTGCTCGCACCCGAAATGATCATCGCGTGGACCTCGCGCGCCGCCTTCGTGGCGACCACTGGTACACTAGGTGATCCTCCCGGCACTGTTGGCACGCCGCCGTTCGGGTCGTCACCGCCACTTACGACCGTCTTCGCGGCTGCCACGGTGGTCTCAAAATACTCGCCCGAAGTAGGTCTAGCCGGATTAGTTCGCCCGTTACCTGAGGCGTACAAAATCGTGCCGTAGGCGCTTACGTCGACAAACTGAGCCGTGGGATTCGTCCAAACCACAGATTGATCAGGCGTGCGCTCCTCTGCAATATTGCTGCTTCTGGTGTGCAAAACCTGAACTTGCTGTGCGACGAGCGTACGGCCAAACACATCTTTGATCGAGACAAAAATCGCCCCGTCACTTGCGCCTCCTGGCTCAAAGTTCCCCTCTCCTCTCGCAAGGTAGTCATGGTTTACGACCGCGCTGTACGTCGTGGTAATCTGGCCGGGTTTCAAAAAAACCGTGCTTGGCTTGGCAGCAGCCGTGACGGTGATCGTCGTATCGGCAAAGCAAGCGTTCGAAAAGCCTAATACCAGCAGCAGGCTGACGAGGTGCCAAAGCCGTGCGACAGCTGCGCTCCATGCCTTCAGGCCCCAGCTGCCGCTTTCGGGATCATGAACCTGCGGTCTCGGCGCCATCGCGGCGGTGTATCAGGTTCGAGGTTGGAAGGCAAGCTTTAGGCGCTGGGCTCGACGTCGAGTCTAAACGCCAGCACGCGTTCGGGAAGGCAGGCGGCTCGCCCACGGGCGACCGCTTGAGGGCCCTTTCGCGGCCAAAAACGGGCGGGACGCCCGCGGTCCCCTGTTCGCCTAGGCGTCGGCGGCAAGCGGGGCCCCCCCCCCCGGGTTGGCGGGGCCCCGGCAGC
>CAXUNV010000105.1:0-3093 GCA_964252355.1 uncultured Chthoniobacterales bacterium
GGCGGATGGTGCCGGCCGGCACGCGGGCCCCGTCGATTAGGTCGTTCATCCGGTTGAGGCAGCGCAGGAGCGTCGACTTGCCGCAACCCGAGGGCCCGATGAACGCGGTGACTTTGCGTTTCGGGATTTTCAGATGGATGCCGTGCAGCGCCTTCGCGGTGCCGTAGTGGAAGTCCACCCCGTCCACGTCGATGACGGTCTCATCGGCTGTGCCGACCGATCCTGGGGGCGTCAACACAGCGGTGCCAATCTTTGTCGAACGGCTGACAACGGTGGAACTCTGGGCGGTTTGCGTCGGGTCCATGCCAATGACGGGTTTGCTGCGGACGGACTTTAACCCTAGCGCGGGCCTCGCGCCACCGCCGGAAACGACGGCGGCGCAAGTTCCACGGCGAGGAGGCGCGGGCCCGTCTGCCCGCGCGCGTCTTTCCCGCCGACATTCCTCGGGTCTAAAACTGCAGGTTGAAGTCGACTTGCAGCACCTCGGTCGAGTTGTCGCGGGCGATGCCGGTGCCGGTCGGATTGCGGAAGCTGTTGGCGGCACCCCCGTACAGGTTCTGCGTGAGGTTCCAGCTCTCGTAGCCCGTCACGGCGAACACCGCGAAGTCCGTAAAGTTGTACGCCAAGGCGACCTTGACGCCTTGCACGTTCAGGTTGCTGAGGGCGAAGTCGGAGTCGTTCAGGTTCGGGTCGATCGACGACAAACCGATCTGGCGGAAGCTGGCGGTGAGCGACCAATCGCCCTTCTTCTTGTTCTGGCCGAGCTGCACGCCTGCCAGCCAAGCGAGGTTGTCCGAGATGGTCGGGCTGATGCGGCTGCTTGCCGGGTACCCGGTCACCGCCGTGCGCGCGGCGTTGAACGACACGTCGCTGAAGATCGGGCCGTACTCGTTGTTCCAACGGTCGTTCCCGGTCAGGTTGTAGGCGAAGTCCCAAAAAACCTTCACCGGGAACCCGCCCACCTTGAACGAAAGGTCACCTGGGGCGAGCAGGATCAACTCGTCACGTTGCGGGCCGTTGAAGGCGTTGGTGTTCAGGAGGGCGACGCCGGGGTTGCCGGCCGAGCCCACCACCGAATCGTTGGTCACGAAGACCGCAGGCGCCACGGTGAACACCAAGTCTTTGCCGAGCTTCAGGCGCGCCAGCAACTGGGTCTCGAAATCGTAAGCGTCTTGGTTGACCCGGCCGGTGGCCCGCGTCACCCCGTTGGACTCGTTGTTGTCGTAGAAGATGAACTGACCGGCGATGAGCGAGAGCTCCAGCGCGTTCTTCGGACCCGCGGGCGCGGGCGCCACGGGCGCCTTGCCCTCGTCCTTGGCCAGCCCCGGCGCCTCCCCGAAGCTCAGGTTGAAGAGCTTGTGGAAGTCGATCCGCTCGACCAGCCCCTGCGGGAAGATGTCGGGGTCCCAGAAGAGGTCGGTCGTGTAGAACGGGTTGCCCTGCTTGCCCGCGATCAACGTCACGCCGTCCGTCGGGGTCCAGCCGATGAACGCTTTGTTGATGTAGATGCCGTAGTTGTCGAAACCCTGCGTGAAGGTCTGGTTGGCCGAATCCGCCGCGTTGTTGGTCTGCAAGCCGAAGCCGCCAAAGAAGTTGTCCGTGAGCTTGAAATCGGCGTTGAGGCGCAGGCGGAACCGCCAGCGGTTGCGTTGGTTGGTCGGCGAATAGTCCGTTTGCAGCGGCGCGCGCGGGATCTGCGGGTTGGAATCGTCGTACTGCCAACGGATGCGCACGTCGCCGTAGATCTTCAGCTCTTTGACCCAGTCGCCGATCTTGATCTTGCTCTCGCTGGTCGTTACCGCCGGTGTGACGCCTTCCTTGGCAACCTCCTGTTCGATTTTATCGGCCTCCTTTTCGGTCAGGACGCCCTTGCGCACTAAGGCGTCGAGCAGGGCCTGGTCGGTGGCGTGCGCCGTGCCCGTCGCCCCGGTGGCGAGGCAGAACGCTCCGGCGATGAATTTCAGAATCCTTCGTCTCTTTTTCAAATGAATCTCCTTGGTCTCGGGTGAATTTGGCCGCGGACCCGGCCGGCGGCAGGTGGTTAAGACCGGAGGAGTCCACCAACCTTGTGTGACAGTTTGCAGACGATCCGGTGAAACCTTCGTGCAGCCGGCCAAGGCGGGTCTGCAGACCCGTGGTCCATGGAAAAGGGCGCGGGCGTCCCGCCCCGGTGCGCCCGGGGGGCCCGGCGCCGGTGGGCGAGCAGGCGGGGGGGGGGGGGGGGGGGGGGTGGGCGCGGGGGGGGGGGGGGGGGGCCGCGCGCCGCCCCCCCCCCCCCCCCCCCCCCCCCCCCCTGGTTAAAAGTTCAGCAACAGGTCCACCTGGACCACGTCGACGTGGTTGCCCGACCCGAGGGCGTTGGGGATCGTGGCGGCCGGAATCGTCCCGGTGAGCGCGCCCCCGTAGAGGTCCGAGGTGAGGTGCCAGGAATGGTACCAAGTGACGGCGAACTGCACGAAATCCGTCACGCTGTACGCCAGCCCAAGCGTCGTTCCCTGGGTATTCAGGTTGCTCAACGCGAAATCCGACGTGTTGATGTTCGGGTCGACGGCGTCGAGGCCGACCTGACGGAACTCGCCGAAGACCGAGAGGTCGCCCTTCTTCTTGTTCTGGCCGAGCTTAAGCCCGATCAACCAAGCGAAGTTGTCTGAAAACGACGGGGAGACGCGGCTGGCCGCCGGAAAGCCCGCCACCGCCGTCCCGGCCGCGTTGTACGTCACCGCGCTGAACAGGGGTCCGTACTCGCGGTTGAACCGGTCGTTGCCGGTGAAGTTGTAGGCGAGGTCCCAATAGAGCTTCACCGGCACCGGGCCGGCGTTGAACGAGACATCGCCTGGAGCCAGCAGGATGAACTGATCGCGGGTGGGTCCCTGGAACGGGACCGTGTTCTGGAGCGCGATCGCCGGGTTGCCCGCCAGCCCGGAGACGGAATCGTTGGTGATGTACAACGCGGGGGCGGCGGTGATCGAGAAATCCTTGCCAAGCTTCAGCTTGGTCAGCAACTGGGTTTCGAAGATGTACGCGTCTTGGTTGTCGCGGTTCGTAGCCTGCGTGACGGGGTTGTACTCGTTGTTGTCGTAGAAGATGAATTGG
>CAXUNV010000105.1:3103-11214 GCA_964252355.1 uncultured Chthoniobacterales bacterium
GATCAAGCTCACCTCCAGGGCGCTGCGCGGGCCCTCCGGGGCGGGCGCAGGCGCGACGGGCGCCTTGCCCTCGTCTTTCGCATAGCCCGCCGGCTCCCCGAAGCTCAGGTTGAAAAGCTTGTGGAAGTCGATCCGCTCGACCAGCCCCTGCGGGTTGACCACCGGATCCCAAACCATGTTGGTGGTGTAGAAGGGGTTGGCTTGTTTGCCGCCGATGACCGTGACGCCGTCGAGCGGCGCCCAGCCGAGGTAAGCCCGGCTGATGTAGATGTTGTAGTTGTCGAAGCCTTGCGTGAGCGTCTGGTTGCTGGAATCGGTCGCGCCGTTTTGGGACGTGGTGAGCTGCACGCCGCCGAACCAGTTGTCCTTGAGTTTGAACTCGGCGTTCAGGCGCAGGCGGAACCGCCACCGGTCGCGTTGGTTATGGTTGGCGAACGCGGTGGCGTTCGGCGGTTTCGGCAGCTGCGGGGTGGCGTCGTCCCACTGGTTGCGCAGACGCAGGTCGCCCGAAAACTTCAGCTCGTTGACCCAATCGCCGATTTTGATCTTGTTTTCGGGCGGGGCAGGGACCTGCGCGGCCTCCTTTTGCACCTCCGCCTCGATCTTGTCGGCTTCCTTCTGCGTCAGGACGCCCTTGCGGACGAGTGCATCGATGAGCGCCTGATCCCCTTGGCCGAACAGCGGGCCCGTGGTGGTTAAGGCCAGCAGGCTAAAAAGCCAGCGCGCGCGGAGGAGAGTTCGTGTCATGCCTTTCCTTGTTCTCTCAGATTAACTCGGGACGCTTCTACCCGTCCCGGGGGACCCGGCGCGCGGTCCAGACGGCTCAGACCAGGGCGACGGGCACCGCCAGCGAGACGTTTTGCCAACCGACCCCTGCAAAAACAAGGATAAACCGATCGGGAAAAGGTAGATTCCGCAGCTCTCCGCGGACCTCAGGGGGTCGGGGCCGCCAAACGGTAACCGAACCCTCGAACGGTTTCGATGTACGACGCGTGCGCGCCGAGTTTGTCGCGCAGGCGGCGCATGTGGGTGTCGACGGTGCGCGTGTCGATGACGGATTCGTAGCCCCACACGTCGCTGAGGAGGCGGTCGCGGCCTTGCACCCGCCCCTGGCGCTCCATCAGCACACAAAGCAGCCGAAACTCCGTGGCGGTGCATTCGATCACGCGGTCGGCGACCCGGACCTCGTGGCGCGAGCGGTCCAAGGCGAGTTCGCCCACCCTCAAAAACTGCTTCGAATCTTCGCCGTGCCGTCGGCGGAGCAGCGCCTTCACGCGCAGGACAAGTTCGCGCGGGCTGAACGGCTTGACCACGTAGTCGTCGGCGCCGAGCTCAAAACCGAGCACCCGGTCGATCTCTTCGGCCCGGGCCGAAAGCATGAGGACGGGCAGGTGGACGGTACGCGGGTCGGCCTTGATGACGCGGCAAAGGTCCAAACCCGAAAGCTCGGGCAGCCTCAGGTCCAGAATCACCCAGCTTGGGACGTCCTCCTTGATGCGGCCAAGGGCCCCCCGGCCGGATGCGGCCACATCGACGCCGAAGGAGGCTTGGCGCAGGTGATGGGCCAGCAGTTCCGCCACGTCGGGCTCATCTTCCACAATCAAGATCTTGTCGGCCATGCGCGTCGCCGGTCCAGCGTACAACGCCCCAAAAAAGCGGCGCAAGCCCCAAAGGAAGGAAGCCGGCAGCCGGCGCGCAGGCTTTGGGCTTCGCGCTACCCGACGCCCGTGAAGGTCTCCGGAAAAAACCGGGTCAACGCCTCCAGAACGCCGTGGCCGTGCTCCCCCTCGGCGACGTGCCCTCCGCCGGCGCGCACGGCCGCCTTCACCTCCGCGACGCTGTTGGCTGGGCATGCCAACCAATGGGCGTGCGCCCGTTTCAACATCGGCAGGTCGTTGTAGTTGTCCCCGGCCGCAAACGTCTCTTCCGGACGGATTCCCAGAACGTTCTGCAATTCCGTAAGCACGCTTCCTTTGTCGTAATCCTGGTGACAGAACCGGAGGTAGACGCTGTTGCGTTGCGCGGAAAAACCGGGCCAGTTCCCTTGCCGCGCGCCGATGAATTCGGCAATGCCGTCCATCTCGCCTTCGCTTTTGGCGACGACCCCCACCAACAGGTCCCCTTCGTGGTGGAGCCGGGCACCGGTCCGCGAGACGACGTAACTTTTGATCTCGGCGAGCAAGGGCGCCACCGACTGGAAAAGCTCGGCGTGCACCCGTTCGCACCGTTCATTCCAATCCCCCACGCCGGCCCAACCGCCTTTGACGCGGCGGAAGATTTCGCGCTCGGTCGACAACGCGTAGTCGGGCACGAACGGGAACGTGCGCAGGGCTTGGTCCACCAACGCCAGGGTCCGGCCGGTGTTCAGAGCCACCATCACCCCTTGGCCGCGCAGGTGCTCCAAGCCGGCGACCAGTTCCGGGGCCACTTCCGGCTCGGGCGGCCCCCACGCACCGATGAGGGTGCCGTCGAAATCAAGGCTGAGCAGGCGGACGCGGTTCATGACGGCGGCGTGGGCGCCACTCAACGCGGGCTCAGCCCCGAAACGGCGTCGAAGATGCCGTTGATGATGGAGTAGGCGATCAGCCCCACCATTCCGGCCATCACGAAGATGATGACCGGTTGCACGAGCGCGGTGAGCCGGCTGATGCGGAGGTTCAACTCTTTGTCGTAACGTCGGCCGACCTTGTCGAGGGCGCGGGCGAGGTCGCCGGTCTGTTCACCGACGGTGACCATGTCGATGAACAAGGGCGGGAAACTGCCGACGCGCTGCAGGGCGCGCGAGAGCGAGCCGCCCTCGCCGACCATGTCGACGACGAGCCCCATCTGTTGGCGCAGGTAGACGTTGGGGGTGGCGTTGTTCATCAGCCGCAATCCCGTCAGCAGCGGGATCCCGTTGGCGATGAGGTTGGACATCGTCTGCGAGAACTGCGTATAGAAGCGGCCCTTCAGCACCGGACCGAACAGCGGCAGATCGAGTTGGGTCCGATGCCACCACCGCTTGCCCGGTCTTTTGATGAATTGCAGAAAACCGACGACGGAGGCCACGGTGCCGCCGATGAGCAACCACCAGTAATGCGAAAAGAAGGCGCTCGCGCCGATGAGCAGACGGGTCAGCAGGGGCAATTCCTTACCGGTCTTTTCGAACAGGCTGGTCAATTGCGGGACCAAATAGGTCATGAAAAGGAAGATGAGGCCGACCCCCAAGGTGGCGATCAGACCCGGGTAGATGAGCGCGGAGACCACCTTTTTCTGCAGGTCGTCGATCGTGACCAGGAACGTGGCCTGACGCTTCAGGAGTTGGGGCAACGAACCGCTGAGTTCGCCCGCCGCCACCAAGTTGCAGTAGAGGTCGCCGAAGTTGGGGGAGACCTGCCGCAGGGAACTAGAAAGGCTGCTGCCTTCGCGCACCTGCTGGCGCAGCGCGGCGGCGACGTTTTTGATCCCCGAAAGCTCTTTACGGTTCTCCATCACGCGCAGGGCGGGCTCGAGCTGGAGGCCGGCATCAAGGAGGTCGCTCATCTCCTCGGTGAAGAGGATGATCTGCCCGCGCGACAGCCGGATGTTGCGCACCGGGGCAGGTTCTTCGGGCTTTTTGGGGACGGCTTTCGGCCCGCCGGCCTTGGCGTCTTCGCGCGTCGCCAACCGGAACGGCTGCAAACGTTGCCGGTCGAGCTTGCGGAACGCCTCCGCGCGGTTCTGCGCCTCCACCTCCCCGGCGAGACGCCGCCCGTCGTGACTCATCGCTTCGTATTGAAAGACGGCCATACGGCACCCTATTCGTCGAGCATCTCGAGGTCGGCAGCGGTGACCCGCACGACTTCTTCGACCGTGGTGATGCCGTCGACCACCTTTGCCCAACCGTACTGGCGCAGCGGCACCATCCCCTCTTCCACCGCCATTTGGCGCAGTTGCAACGCCGGCTTGCGCGCCGTGATGCCGTCCTGCATGGGCTGGGAGATCAAGCAGATCTCGAAGATGGCGGCCCGCCCTTCGTACCCGGTGTGGCGGCAGTGCTCGCACCCGTCCGCGGCGAGCACCGCGTCGGCGTGCTCGAGCGGGAACCCGACTTGGCGCAGGTAGGTTGCCGAGTGTTCCGCGGGCCGTTTGCACCGAGGACAGAGCACGCGCACCAAGCGTTGCGCGATGAAGGCCCGCACCGAGTTGGCGACCAGGAAGGGTTCAACGCCCATGTCGATGAGGCGGGTGATGCCGCCGATGGCATCGTTGGTGTGCAAGGTGCTGAACACCAGATGCCCGGTGAGCGCGCCGCGGATGGCGATCTCCGCCGTCTCGCGGTCGCGCATCTCGCCGACCATGATCACGTTCGGATCGCCGCGCAAAATGCTGCGCAGGCCGTTGGCGAACGTCAGGTCGATCTCGGGTTTCACCGCGATCTGGATGACGCCCGGCAGCTTGTATTCGACCGGGTCTTCGATGGTGACGATCCGCCGCTCCCGGGTGTTGAGGCTGGAGAGGAAAGTGTAGAGGCTGGTGCTTTTGCCGCAGCCGGTGGGCCCGGTCAAAAGCAGGATCCCGTTAGGCAGCGCGAGCAGGTTGCGGATGCGGGCGCGCGCGTCGTCGTCCAAGCCGAGGCGATCGAACGTGAAGCGTTCCTGGCCTAAAAGCCGCAGGCTGACGCTCTCGCCGGCCACGGAGGGAATCGTGGCCACGCGCACGTCGATCGGTTGACCCTCCAGCTCCAGGTTGATGCGTCCATCCTGCGGCAGGCGTCGTTCGGCGATGTCGAGGTGCGCCATGATCTTGAGCCGGGAGATCACCGACGCCTGCAGCACCTTGATGTTGGGTGGGACGGGCACCTCGTGCAGGACGCCGTCGATGCGGTACCGGATGCGCAGATCGTCCGACATCGGCTCGACGTGGATGTCCGTCGCCCGCTGGTCGAGCGCCTCCCGCAGGATCTGGTTGACGAACTTGACGACCGACGCCTCCGAATCGTCCAAGTCGAGCACGTTGGTCTCCTGCTTGACTTCCGAACCATCCTCCTCCCCGGTGCGTCCCTCCAAAATGGCTTCAAAGGTTTCCGCGCCGATGCCGTACCCCTGACGCAGGGCTTCCAACAGCTGCGTCCGGGTCGCCATGACGTAGAAGATGCGCTCGGCCAGCGTGGCGCTGAGGGTCTGCCGCGCCAAAAGGTCGAAAGGATCGTAGAGCGCGATCCAAATGCCGTCGTCGTTCGCCTGCAGAGGCACGACGTGGTAACGCAGGGCGACCCTGGCCGGCACCTTCTCGCGCAGGGGAGCCGGCACGGACGTGATCGGCTCGGTCCACCAAGGGATTTCCAGCCATTGCGCGACGCCGCGCAAAAATTCCGCTTCGTCGACCAACCGGCTATCCAGGATGGTGCGGATGAACGACTTTTGGTCGTCCGACGCCTCTTGGGTGACGGCACGGAAGCGGGTGAGGTCGCCGCACCGGCTGGTTTGGGCGATGTCGGTCAGGGATTCGAGGAGCCGCATGAGGGAGGAAAAAAGCGGAGGGAGCGTAGACCAGGGGACGGAATGGCGCAACGCATCCGAACCACGCCGGAATCGATCGGGTGACAACTGGGTCCGAAAGGTTGGGGCAGCCGACCACGGGTGACCCGTGTTGGACCGCCGCCCGGGCTCCCCCGAGTCTTCCCGCCCGGCGGGCTAACGCCCGGCGGCGGCCCAAAGGGCGGCGCGCATGGCCGCGACCGGCACGGGCTCGCCGAACCAGAGCGCGAACGCCGCGACCCCTTGGTGCAACAGCATCCCCAGCCCGTCGCTGGCCTCAGCCCCGGCCGCACGTGCCCAAGCCACCACCGGCGTCGGTTCCCGGCTATAAATCAAGTCGAACACCCGCTGTCCACGCCCCAACCACGCCGGGTCCCAGCCGAGCGGCACCCCGTCCAAGCCGACCGACGAAGCGTTGATCACCAGCGGTGCGGCGGCTAGCGCGCTGGTCAACCTGTCCCAACCGCGAATGTCGACCATCGCCCCAGGGGAGAGGCTTTGGGCGACCGCGACCGCCCGTTCGACGTTTCGGTTCACCAGCACCAACTTCGAAACGCCGGTCCGGGCCAAGTGACGCGTGACGGCCGACCCGGCACCGCCACCTGCGCCGAGGATCGTGACCGGCTCACGGGCCCAACCGGGCCCAAACGCCTCATCTAAAGCCCGCTGCAGACCGATGCCGTCGGTGTTGTGACCGGTCAAGATCCCGTCGCGGCAGGTGACCGTGTTAAGAGCGCCGAGCCGGCGAGCCTCGGCATCCAGGGCGTCGACGTGCGCCAACGCGTCGACCTTCAACGGGAGGGTGACGTTCCAGCCGACGAACGAACGCCGCAGGGCGGCAAAGGCCGCGCCGAGGCCAGGCGGGTCCACGCGCAGGCGACCATACCGGTGCGGAAGGCCGCGGGCCTGCAGTCCGGCGTTCTGCATGGCCGGCGAAAGCGAGTGGCTCACCGGATCGCCCAACACCGCGAGGGTGGTTCCGGCCGGAAGCTGGGCAATTTGATCTTCCATCAAACGACGCGCGCAGCGCCGAAGCGCAGTTCGGTCCGCGCGAAGCGGCTGGCCACGCGGTCGCGGCCAAGCACCTCCAGCAGGTGGTAGAGGCTGGGACCAACCGACCGGCCGCTTACGGCCACGCGGGCTGGGTGGATGTACTCGCCGGTCTTCGCCCCGGCAGCTGCGGCCACCGCTTTGAGCGCCTTCTCCAGCGTGTCCGCGGTCCACTCTGGCACGATGGCGAACGCTTGACCCAGGTCGGCCAAGCGGGCCAGCGCTCCCGGTTTTTCCAGCGTTTTGGCCACGGCTTCGGGATCGTAAGGGTACTCGTCGTCGAAGAAGTACGCGCACCATTCGGGGACGTCGCGGAAGAGTTTGATCTTTTCCTTCACGATCGACAAAACCCGCAAGAGGTACTCCTCATCCGGCGTGGAAATGCCGGCACGCTCCAGAAACGGACGGCTGAGTTCTCGGAACCGCGCCAAGTCCATGGTGTGCACGTACTGACCGTTGAGCCAGAAGCATTTGTCGAGGTCGAACGAAGCGTTGCGCCGGTTGACCTTGTGGAGGTCGAAAAGCTCGACGACCTCTTCGATCGGGAGTTTTTCCCGGTTGTCCTTGGGAGACCATCCGAGCAGGCAGAGGCAGTTGCGCACGGCCTCTGGGGCATATCCCTGCTCGATGTAAGAGCCGACGCTCGCGCCGGCGTCGCGCTTGCTCATCTTGGAGCCGTCTTGGTTAAGGATGAGCGGCAGGTGCGCGAACTTGGGCGGGGTGGCCCCGAGCGCCTGATAAAGTTCGACGTGTTTGGCGGTGTTAGAAAGGTGGTCCTCGCCGCGGATCACGTGCGAGATCCGCATCTCGAGGTCGTCGACCACGTTGACGAAATGAAAGATCCAAGAACCGTCGGGGCGGCGGATCGTCATGTCGGGATCGATCGTCCGGTCAAATTCGATGCGCCCGCAGATCTCGTCGTCGACGACCACGGGCCGCCGTGGCGAGCGGAACCGGATCGCGCCGTCGTCTTCATAGACGAGCCCTTTCCCTTCCAGCACGGCCAAGTGGCGGCGGTAAACACCGTCGCGTTCGCTCTGGAAGTACGGCCCGTACGGGCCGCCACGGTCGGCGCCCTCGTCCCATTCCAACCCAAGCCACCGGAGGCCGTCGTAAATGACGCGCACGGCTTCTTCACGTTCGCGGCTTTTGTCGGTGTCCTCGATCCGCAGGACCATGGTCCCGCCGTGGTGACGGGCAAAAAGCCAATTAAAAAGGGCGGTCCGTGCCCCGCCCACGTGCAGGTAGCCGGTGGGTGAAGGTGCGAAGCGGACGCGGACGGGAAGACTCATCCTTTCCCAGTGCCACGAACCCATCGCCGCGACAAGGGGGCGCGGCTCCAGAGGAGCGCGGGCGTCCCGCCCGTTCCCGGCCGACGGCCACGATTGCGTGACGCCGGTGGGGCGAAAACCCGGCCCGCCACGGGCAGCAGCCATCCAGGAATGAGGATCGCGGGGCGAAGGGTGCCGGCCCGGACCACCCTGGCAAGGGTTTCAACTGCATAAGCTGCCACCTGGCTTCTCTGCCCGACCATTAACGCTGCCGGCTCAAACCGCCCGGCAC
>CAXUNV010000106.1:0-3948 GCA_964252355.1 uncultured Chthoniobacterales bacterium
GGAGCTGCGACTGCGGCACCGGGATGCCTTGCCCCACCCCACCCCAGCGAGGACCGCTGGCAGCCGGGAACCGTCCTAGACGCTGCCTTCCGCCGCGAGGGGACATTCCGCCTCGCCGCGTTCGATCTGCAGCGTGGCGTGCCGAATCTCGAACCGCTTGTGCAACCCCTCGCACGCACGGTGCAGCAGCTCATCACCGCGGTGATGACCCGGCACCACCAGATGCGCCGTCAGGGCCGTTTCGGTCGTGCTCATCGCCCAGACGTGTAGGTCGTGTACCTCGCGCACGCCGGGTAGGTCGCCCAAGAAACGTTGGACCGCTCCCGGATCTATCCCGGGCGGCACCGCATCCATCGACAAATAGACCGAGTCCCGGAGCAAGCCCCAGGTCCCGACGACGATGAGGGCGACGATCACCAAACTGACCGCCGGATCGAGCCATGCCCAACCGGTGAAGGCGATCACGATGCCAGCCACCACCACACCGGCGGAGACGGCCGCGTCCCCCACCATGTGCAGAAAGGCCCCCCGCACGTTGAGGTCCCCTTTCCGGCCGGACAGAAAGAGAAGCGCCGTCGCGCCGTTCACCACGATACCGGCGGCCGCAACCGCCATCACGGTTCCCCCGTTCACGACCGTGGGTTCCCAAAAGCGTCGGATGGATTCCCATGCCACCGCGCCGAGCGCCACCAGGAGGAAGAGCGCGTTGCCGAGCGCCGCGAGAATCGACGATTTGCGGAACCCGTAGGTGTGCCGCACGGTCGGCTTTCGCCGGGAAAGCACCGCCGCGCCCCAGGCCATCAACAGCCCCAGCACGTCGCTAAGGTTATGGCCCGCATCGGCAACCAGCGCCAAGGAATGCGCGGCAAGCCCGAAGACCACTTCGACCGCGATGAAAGCGACGTTGAGTGCTGCGCCGAGCGCAAAGGCGCGGCCGAAATCTTTCGGCGCGTGGGCATGTTCATGCTCGTGGTGGTGATGGGGCATGGGTCAATCAGAAGACGCTGACGCGCCACTTATACCATCCCCGCAACCCGATTGGCAGAACTTCGCTCGGGGCGGCCGCCTTGGGCCTCCGTCATTTAGCCTTGGTCATGCCGCGGATCGACCGCCCTGGCTAACCCCCGTACGGGTTCTCGCCGGGCATCTGCCGGCCCTTCATCTGCACCGACGACCCCCGCGACTTGGGCGCACTCTCGGCGCCTGGGACGAAGCCGAGGTCGCGCTGAAGCTCCTCCGCAGAGGCCAACCTGGCTTCCGTACCCGGCGGGTTCTGGTACCAACCCGGATCCGAACCGTCTGCCGGCAATCCGTCGCGCACCTTTAGGTTGGTGTACATGCCGCCCATGGTGAGGTAGTCGCGCGGGCCGGGCGCACCGACCATGGGAGCGGAATTCTTAGGCACCTTCATGCCCATGTCGCCCATGTCGCCCATCCCGTGGTGGCCCATGGTCATGTACCCGGTGAGAAATTTTTTCACCTGACGATCCAGGTTGCCGGGTTGCACGCCGATCATGTTAGGCAACCCGTGCCCCATCTGGTTCATGGTGTGGTGGCTCATGTGGCAATGCATCGCCCAGTCGCCCGGGTTATTGGTGACCAGCTCCAGCGTGCGGGTCGTCCCCACGGGCACCAGAACCGAGGTTTCGGGGAACTGCGCAGTCTTCGGGATCGGGCCGCCATCGGTCCCCGTCGCCACCCAGTGGTGACCGTGAATGTGGATCGGGTGGTGGTCCATCGGGCTCAGGTTGCCGAACCGGATCCGAACCTTGTCGCCCGTCTTCGCCAGGAGCGGCGCCGTTCCCGGGAACGCCTTCCCGTTCATCGTCAACAGGTTGAATTCCGTCATCTCGTTCGGGTTGGGCCGGCGCGTGCCGACGTCGAGACGCCACTCGTGCAGCATGAGCGCGTAATCGCGCTGCGGCGGTACCTCTTCCGGCTCGCGCGGGTGCAACACGAGCATCCCGGTCATGCCCAGGCCCATCTGCACCATTTCGTCGTGGTGCGAGTGGTACATGAAGGTGCCGTGCTGCCAGACGGTGAATTCGTATTTGAAGGTTTCGCCCGGTTGGATGGCTTTCTGGGAAAGCCCGCCGACGCCGTCCATCCCGCTCGGGTCGATGATGCCGTGCCAATGAATGGAGGTCGCCGCCGGCAGCCGGTTGGTCACGTAGATGCGGAGGCGGTCGCCTTCGACCGCTTCGATGGTGGGGCCGTGCACCTGCCCGTTATACCCCCAACAGAGGGCGCGGACGGCGTCGTTGTCGTCGCTGGCCGGGATGAACTCATGGTCGACCTCCTCACAGGTCAGGTGCATCACTTTGATGCCATCCACGATCCGGAACGGGAGCGCCGCCCCACCGTTGGGCGTGACCACCGGCCGGTAATGCGTCCCGGGCAGCCCCGGCTCGGCGGGGGGCCGCAGCCAGACCGGTTTATCGCGGTATTCGGCCGGCGCTTTGCCCACCGGTGCAGGTTGGTCCTCAGGGCCGGCGGGCGCCGCCGGGGTCGGCGAGACGTCCTGCGCCCAGGCGCGGCCCCGGCCCAGGAAAGTCGCGCCCAAAAGGGCGGTCGCACCGCCCAACAACCGGCGACGAGTCAGCTTTGTGTTCATGTCACTTTTTCTCCACCACGGACTTTCCAACCGGCGTTTTCTGAAACGATCCTCCGACTGCGCGCTCCAGTTCGGCGCGCGTCTGCCAATACTCTTTCTGGGTTTCAATGTACCGACGCTCGGCCGACAACTGGTCGATGCGCGTCCGGAACAACTCGAAGGGGCTCACGATCATGGCGTTGTACTGCAACTGTTGGCCGGCCAGGAGCCGGCGTTGGAAAGGAAGCACATCCGTCTCGTAAAAGCGCACGGTTTGCCGGCGCGCATCCAAACGGTCGCGCAGCTCGCGCACTTCGGCGCGCGCATCGATGGCCATGCCTTCAAAGGCCCGTTGCGCTTGCCGGAGTGCGGCCTCGTTTCGCGCGATCCGGGCTTGCCCTCCGTTGAACAGGGGGACCTGCACGGTGAGGTTGGGCCCGACTTGGTTTGGGCCGTTTCCAACGTCGCGCTGCCCTCCGATCCCGACGTCCAACTGCGTCAAGAACCGGTAGCTCCGGGCGATGCCGGCCTGCTGGAGCGCCCCTTCGAAATTGCGTCGACTGGCGGCGAGGTCGAAGCGCTGTGAAATCGCCAACGTTTCCAACCCGGCTGCGGGCGGATCGCTCTCCGGCAGCTTCGGCAAGGCGCTTTCCGGCGTCCAATCCGTGTCGGGGCCGTAGACGCCCATCAGCCGGTTGAGCTTTTCCCGATCTTCGCGCCCTTTGGCCTCAACCTCGCCAAGTTCGAGGCGCACTTGGCTGTACTCGGTCTGGGCTAGGCCGAGGGCGACGTCCGTGATGTTGCCGGCTTCAAATTGACGTTGGCTCAGCAGCAGGGAGGCGTTTGCGGCGTCGGCGATGGTGCGGAGCCTGATAAAGATCTGCCCGTCCGCGACCACCTCGTAGTAGGCGACCTTCACGTCGGCGACCAACCGGAGGGCGGCATCGGCCACGCGGGCCTTCGCTGCGGCCAAACCTCCGGCCGTAAGCCGCTTGCGCAAAGGGATGAAAAGGGCGTCGAGCAGACTCGTCGAAATGCCATAGTCGAGCTCCGGCGACCTCGGCGTGTGGTCAGGGAACTGCGGGTTGAAGTTCAAGACCGGATTGGTCAGGTAACCGGCCTCCCGAAAGTCGGCCAGCGCGATGCCCACGTCTTCCAGTGTGGCCTGCAGCGCCCGGTTGTCCAGCAGCGCGACCTGCACGGCGCTGGCAGCCGTCAAAGGACGGCGCAAGATGCGGCGCACCGCTTCGGCGTTCTCCTGGCGCGCCGTTTCGTCTCGCTGCCAGCGCAGGGTCGCGCCGGAGCGCGCCTTCACGTCGGCCACGACGGCCGTCACGGCGAGGTCGATGCCGCGC
>CAXUNV010000106.1:3958-11211 GCA_964252355.1 uncultured Chthoniobacterales bacterium
ACGTCGGCCCCGGGTTCCGCGTACGCTTCGGCCGTCCGGTCGCGACCCTTGGCCCAAATGTCCGGTACCCAAGCCACCAACGCCCAGCTAAGCGCGATGCCCGCGACGGCGCCAGCCAACCTCACCGTCCCTCCTGCTCGAAGGCGGCGCCTGGACCGACCGGTTTGCCCGGCATACCGTCGTCCCTCGTGCCTCCGACCGGGTCATGGCTCATCCCATGCCCGCCCCCCTGGCTTGGACCCGCCGAAGAAGTCGGCGGCGTTTCGGCACCTTGCGTCAAGAGATCGCGCGTGCGCCGGCTGTCGGCATCGGTCCGCAGGTAAGCAAGCGGGCGCGGCGGACGCGCCTCGGGCGCCTGCGGGCTCGCCGGGTGATCCGGCGGGAGTGGGCCGCCGGTCGGGATGACGCAAGAGGCAAGGAGCACCGGTAAGGAAGCAAGGGCCAATCGCAACGTTCGTCGCATGACAAAGACAAGAGGCGGGGTTGTGTCCGGCAGCCCTGGTCTTCCCGGGGCAGGCACCGGTCAGGACCTCAATGCGAAAGCGTCACTTGGCAACCAGAAGGGCTGCCGTCTTCGGTACTGCCGGAATGCCAACGCCATTCTGGCCTCCGCCCTTTAGCCTGGGTCATTCCCCAATCAGGCCGCCATCTTCCGGCATTCTTCCTCGCAACGGCGGCACGCCTCGGCGCAAGCTTGGCAGTGGTCCATGTTGTGCTTCGAGCATTCGTCGCCGCAGGCCCGACATGCCTCCGCACAAAGTGCGCAAACCTGCCGCATCAGATCAGAACCCCGCGCCATTTCCCGGGCGGCGAGCGCGCAAAGGTCGGCACAGGTCCGGTCCAAGGCGATGCAGCGCGCCATCATTTTGACGTCCTCCTCTTGCAGACACGCGGTCGCGCAACCTTCGCAGGCGACAAGGCAAGCGAGGCAGGCGTCCAAGCAGCTTCGGTGTTCGGTTTGCGACGGCAGAGTGGCGATGCTCATGGTCACTCCGTTCGGGCATTTCAGAATGGACGGATGTGCGCATCACCGCGCGGGCGGGTTTCGCGGTGGCCGGCTGCCGGAGGTGTCGTGGCTCGTTGCTGGTCTCTGATCCCTGGTTAGGGGGGTGTCGTGGCGGGTTCGGCGTTCAGCGTTCGGCATTCGGGGCTTGGAGTTCCGAGCCGCGAAGCGGCGGGATGCGGAGCCTGGGGTGTAACCCTAGGTTTGTCCATCTGGACGGGCAAGCCCTGCAGGGGCGGGACAACAACCCGCGAACGTCATCCACCCTTTCGGCCGCCCGGCGGCATCTCGTAGGCTGCACCCACCGTTCCAGCCTGGCGGCGTGCAAGGCGAAGCTCGCCTTGCCCTACCCGTCCTTGGGTGGGCACGCGCCGCTCCCGCACCGACGCGACGCCTTCCGTTTTGCAATTTGTGATCTGCGATTTGCCATCGCGCGCGCCGCGCGCTCAGTACGGCCACTTCCAGTTTTGGACCTCCGGCAAGTCCTCGCCGTGGGTGGTGATGTACTGCCGGTGCTCCACCAACTTGTCGCGCAAGACTTGGCGGAAATGCGCCCCGACGTCGTGCAGGCGCGGCACGCGCTCGATGACGTCGGCCGCCAAGTGGAAACGGTCGAGCTCGTTCAACACCGTCATGTCGAACGGAGTCGTCGTGGTCCCTTCCTCCGTGTAACCGTGCACGTGGAAGTTGTCGTGGTTGGTGCGCTTGTAGGCGAGACGATGGATCAAGTAGGGGTAACCGTGGTAGGCGAAGGTCACGGGCTTGTCGGACGTGAAGACCATGTCGAAATCCCGGTCGGTCCAGCCGTGCGGATGGTCCGTGTGCGCCAGCAAGCACATGAGGTCGACCACGTTGACCACCCGGATGCGCAGGTCCGGCAGGTGCTGGCGCAGCAGGTCGACCGCCGCCAACGTCTCGAGCGTCGGCACGTCGCCGGCGCAGGCCATCACCACGTCGGGTTCCACGCCTTCATCGTTGCTGGCCCAACGCCAGATGCCCATGCCGGCCGTGCAATGCTTGATGGCCGCTTCCATGTCGAGCCACTGCGGCTCTGGGTGTTTGCCGGCCACGATCACGTTGATGTAATCCCGGCTGCGCAAGCAATGGTCCGCCACCGACAACAGGGTGTTGCCGTCCGGCGGCAGGTAGACCCGCACGATGCTCGGTTTTTTGTTCATCACGTGGTCGATGAACCCGGGGTCTTGGTGGCTGAACCCGTTGTGGTCCTGGCGCCAGACGTGCGAAGTCAGAAGGTAATTCAGCGAAGCAATCGGGCGGCGCCAAGTGATCTTCTTGCTCGATTCCAGCCATTTGGCGTGTTGGTTGAACATGGAATCGACGATGTGGATGAAGGCTTCGTAACACGAAAAAAAACCGTGCCTACCCGTGAGCAAGTATCCCTCTAACCAACCTTGGCAAAGGTGTTCGCTCAATACCTCCATCACCAACCCGTCCGGCGACACGTGGTCATCCTCTGGGTAAACCAGCGCCACCGACGTGCGGTCCGTCACCTCCAGAACCGCATCCAACCGGTTCGAAGCGGTTTCGTCCGGACCGAACAGGCGGAAGTTGCGCGTCTCGAAGTTCCCCTTCATCACGTCTTCCAAGTAACGGCCAAGCACCTGGGTCGATCCGGCGTCCGTCGCCCCGGGACGCTCGACGCCCACGGCGTAGTGCCGAAAGTCGGGAAGGCGCAGGCTCTGGAGCAGCAGCCCGCCGTTGGCCACCGGGTTGGCACCCATGCGGCGCTCGCCTTTGGGCGCGAGCGCCTGCAGTTCGGGACGCAACGTGCCCGCTTCGTCAAAAAGTTCCTCCGGCCGGTAGCTACGCATCCACTCCTCCAAGGCGCGGAGGTGTTCCGGCTTCGTCCGCACTTCCCCGAGCGGCACTTGGTGCGCCCGGTAAGAGCCTTCCACCTTTTTGCCGTCCACCTCCTTGGGACCGGTCCAACCCTTCGGGCTCTTCAGGATGATCATCGGCCAAGCCGGCCGCGTCTGGAACCCGTGCTGCCGGGCATCCCGCTGGACCTCCGCAATCCGGTCCAAGACGTGGTCGAGCAAGGCAGCCATGCCCTGGTGCATGGGTTCTGACTCGTCCCCGGAGAGCAGGAACGGCTCGTACCCGTAGCCGCGGAACAGCTCAAGCAGCTCGTCTTCCGGAATTCGCGCAAGGACCGTCGGACCGGCGATCTTGAACCCGTTCAGGTGCAAGATCGGCAGGACGGCGCCGTCGCGCGCGGGGTTGAGGAACTTGTTGGAATGCCAACTCGTCGCCAAAGCACCCGTCTCTGCCTCGCCGTCACCCACGACCGTGATCGCGATCAGGTCCGGATGATCGAACACCGCGCCATAAGCGTGAGCCACCGCGTACCCGAGCTCGCCGCCCTCGTTGATCGAGCCGGGCGTTTCGGGTGCGGCGTGGCTCGGGATCCCGCCAGGGAAGGAAAACTGCTTGAAGAGCGCCTTCATCCCCTCGGCGTCACGGGTGATGTAGGGATAAAGCTCCGTGTAGATGCCTTCCAAGTACGTCTGCGAAACCACCGCGGGCCCGCCGTGCCCCGGGCCGCAGACAAAGATGGCGTTCAGGTCGCGCGCCTGGATCGCGCGGTTGGCGTGGGTGTAGACGAAGTTCAACCCCGGCGTGGTGCCCCAATGACCCAGAAGCCGCGGCTTCACGTGCTCCGGGCGCAACGGTTCGCGCAACAACGGGTTGTCCAAAAGATAAATCTGGCCCACCGACAGGTAATTGGAGGCACGCCAGTAGGCGTCGAGAGACCGCAGCTCTTCGTCGGAGAGGACCCCTGGTACCTCGGTCGTTTCGGGGGTGATCGTCGCGCTCATAACAAAAGGGCTTCGCTGGACAGGCGGCGCCCGGACGGCGATATCGGGGTGGAAACGTTGGCGTTCTGCCGCTAGACCACGATTGTCACGCAAACGTTACCGGCGGAGGTAAGTTCCGCGTTCCGCGTTGAGCGTTCCGGGTTCCGAAAGGAGGCCCCGAGCTCGCGTTAGGCCCGGTGGGGCGAAACCCCGGCCGGCTGGGAGAACGACTCTCAAGATGGACGGCCGCCGGGCGGTTTGAGCCGGTGGTAGCCAGGGTTGGGCCGGATCACCAAAGATTGGGCCAAAGCCGCGAGTACGGCCGATCAGGGCATTGGTTCGAGCTTTCCGGGTCATTCGGGCCCGGCTCAAACCGCCGGGCGGCCGTTCACCCTGGATGATCACGCTTCTTCGCCGGCCGGGGTTTCGCCCCACCGGGTTCTCGGGTCTGCTGCCCGGACAGCCTTCCTGCAAGAAGCGCGAGACGGGAGGCCAAAAACAAGAAACATTGTCTCCCTTGTGACGCTGCCTTCGCCAAAACCGCCGCCGCTGCCCGCGCCAACACCGCGGCGCTCCCGACCGCTTTTCTTGTTTGGATGTGCCGCGGGTTGCCTGGGCGTCGGTTTGGCGTTTGCCCTCGGGATCGCCCTGCTCTGTTTGGCGGCGCTCGAATTGCCGCCTTTCGACCCGAAACTGCCCCGCGGGGTCGCGCCGGTGCCGGAAAGCTTTGTCGGTTTTTGGCAAGCGACGGATGACTCCGGCAGCACCATCACCATCCGCGCCGACGGACGGGGCGATTGCGACCTCCGCGGCCGCGGCGGCAGTTACCGGATCTCCGGCGGCCGGACCCGTTACGATCTCGCCCGCCGCTCGCTCTCGCTCAAATTCTGGATCTTCGGGCCATCGTGGCGCGTGGACACCGAGCCGCACCCCGTGGACGGCGCGATGGAAATGACGCTAAATGGGCATCCCTTCCGACGTCGAGGACCCGGCGCACGGCCTCCGTCGTCCGACCAGACGTGGACGTAACCCGCGCCGCCCGCTGGCGGGGGAGTGCAAACTGCCTTCGCAGCGGGCCAGAGGCGTGGGCAGCTAAACGGCGAGAGGCGCCGCGTTTTCCAAACCTTCCCTTATCGGCGTGATTCTGCGTAATTTGTGGAGCGCTCCGGCCCAGGTCGTCAAGCCCGCCCCCAGATGAACCTCTTTCGCCTCCTCCAAAGCCTCAACCCCAAGCAACGCAGCGCCGTCCTCGCCTCCTACCTGGGTTGGACCCTTGATGCCTTCGACTTCTTCATCCTGATCTTCGTGCTGCACGACGTCGTCAAGGAGTTCCGCAGCGACCTTAGTGCCGTCTCCTTCACGGTGAACTTGACCCTGGCGATGCGGCCGGTCGGGGCCCTGCTTTTCGGCTTGGTCGCAGACCGCATCGGGCGCCGGCCGACGTTGATCGCCGACATCTTGTTCTACTCCGCGGTGGAGTTCGCGTGCGCGTTTGCGCCGTCCTTGAGCGTGCTCATCATCTTGCGGGCGCTTTACGGCATCGCCATGGGCGGCGAGTGGGGCGTCGGCGCCTCCCTCACGATGGAAACGATCCCGCCCCAGACGCGGGGCGTGGTCTCGGGCATCCTGCAGGCCGGCTATCCGTCTGGCTACCTGCTGGCGTCGGTCGTGAATTGGGCTTTGTACGACCACATCGGGTGGCGCGGCATGTTCATGGTGGGCGCCTTGCCGGCCTTGCTGGTCCTTTACGTGCGTCGTCACGTCGAGGAATCGCCGGCGTGGCTGGAGCGCGAACCCCACGGCGCGACGATGTGGTCCACCATCGCGCGCCAATGGAGGTTGTTTGTCTACACCATCCTCCTCATGACGTGTTTCAACTTTTTCAGTCACGGCACCCAAGACCTCTACCCGACCTTTCTGAAGGTGCAGCACCGCTTCGACACCGGCACGGTCTCGGCCATCGCCATCACCTACAACGTTGGCGCGATCCTGGGCGGACTGTTCTTCGGCAGCCTTTCCGAACGTTGGGGGCGGAAGCGAGCGATCGTGACCGCTGCCATCCTGGTGCTGCCGTTCATCCCGTTGTGGGCCTACGCCCAGACGCCCGTGCTGCTGGCCTTGGGCGCGTTCGTCATCCAATTCCTCGTCCAGGGGGCGTGGGGGGTGGTGCCGGTGCACCTGAACGAACTCTCCCCGGGAGAGGTGCGCGGGACGTTTCCCGGCTTCACCTACCAACTTGGCAACCTGTTTGCTTCGGGCAACCTCTACATCCAGAGCACCATCGCCGAGCGCGCGGGAAACAACTTCAGCTTGGCGCTCGCCGGTGTGGCCGCCACGGTGGCGGTCGTCCTCTCGGTCGTCACGTTCTTTGGACCGGAAGCCCGGGGCGTGGCGTTCCGGCGCGTTCGCACCGCCACCCCCGCCTAAGGCGACCACCCGAAGAGCCATGGACACGCGCACGACGCCGGCACCCGCCGCCACGACCGCGAACCTGGATCTCCCCACCGGGCTCGACCGGATCCTGGCCTTGCACGAATTTGAACCGGAGGCGCGCACCCGTCTGCCGCACGCCGTGTACGAATACATCGCGGGCGGGGCTGGGGACGAGCATTCCATCCAGACCAACGAAACGGCTTTCCAACGCATCGGCCTCCGCCCGCGGGTGCTTCGCGACGTCGTGCCCGTCGCGCTCGGCCAGACGCTCTTTGGGCGCGCGTTGGACGTACCGATCCTGTTGGCCCCGGCGGCTTACCAACGGCTCATGCACCCGGATGGCGAACTCGCTTCGGCCCGCGCCGCCGCGCGGCTAGGCGTACCTTTCGTCGTGAGCACGAACAGCACCGTCGCGGTCGAAGAACTGACCGCCATCCCCGGGTTGCGGGCGTGGTTTCAGCTTTACGTGCAGCGCGAACGGGACGAGACGCGCGACCTGCTCGCGCGGGTCGAAGCCGCCGGTTGTGAAGCCGTTTGCGTCACCGTCGACACGCCGGTGCTAGGCTTGCGGCCCCGGCAGATCCGGGCCGGGTTCGACTTGCCTGCCGGCGTCGTGCTGCCGCACTCGCCCGACCACAACCGGAAGCGGCGCACCCCGTCCGACCCCGGCCGGCATAGCGCGGTGCGCTGGGCCGACCTCCCTTGGCTGCGGGAAAACGTCCGGGGACGCCTCCTGCTCAAAGGCGTGCTTCACCCGGACGACGCCGCGCGCGCGGTCTCGGCCGGGGTGGACGGCATCATGGTTTCCAACCACGGCGGCCGCAACCTCGACACGGTGCTGCCCACCATCGAGGCGTTGCCCGCCATCGCCGAGCGGGTGGGCGGTCAAGTGCCGGTCCTGCTCGACGGCGGGGTCCGGCGCGGGACCGACGTCGTGAAGGCGGTCGCCCGGGGTGCCCGCGCCGTCGGGATTGGACGGCCTTACCTTTACGCTTTGG
>CAXUNV010000107.1:0-1725 GCA_964252355.1 uncultured Chthoniobacterales bacterium
GGCGACGGCGTCGGCGACCTGCGCGGCATCATCCGGCGCCTCGACTACCTCGCGCGCCTGGGTGTGGACGTCCTCTGGTTGTCACCCATCTTTGCGTCGCCCAACGACGACAACGGTTACGACATCTCCGACTACCGGGCCATCATGCCGGAGTTCGGCACCATGGCCGACTTTGACGAACTCCTCCGCGAGGCGCACGCGCGCGGCCTGAAGGTGATGCTCGACTTGGTCGTCAACCACACCTCCGACGAACACCCGTGGTTCGTCGAAGCGCGGCAGGATCCCCGCTCCGCCAAGCGCGACTACTACATTTGGCGGGAGGGACGCGGCGACGAACCGCCGACCCGTTGGCAGTCGTTCTTCAGCGGTCCCATGTGGGCACGGGACGACCGATCCGGCCAGTGGTACCTGCACCTGTTCAGCCGCAAACAACCCGACTTGAATTGGGAAAACCCGGCCGTGCGCCGCGAAGTCTTTTCCATGATGCGCTTCTGGTTGGACAAAGGCATCGACGGCTGGCGCATGGACGTGGTCAACATGCTTTCCAAAGACCCGCGCTATCCGGAGGGTCGCCCCATCCCCGGCACGGATCTCACCGACGGTACGCCGTACTTTTTAAACGGGCCGCGCATCCACGAGTTCTTGCAAGAGATGCGCCGGGAAGTCTTGTCTCATTACGACGTGATGGCGGTCGGCGAAACGCCCGGCGTGACGGTCGCCGACGGCGCCCTCTACAGCGGCGCCGACCGGGGCGAACTGGACATGATCTTCCATTTCGAGCACGTCTCCTTGGGCGACGAACACGCCGCGCGGGCCAAGTGGAGCAACCTGACCCTTTCCTTGCCGGACGTGAAACGGGTCCTGGCCCGGTGGCAGACGGAACTGCACGGCCGCGGTTGGAACAGCTTGTACTGGGACAACCACGACCAACCGCGCGCCGTTTCGCGGTTCGGCAACGACCGCGAGTACCGCGTCGAGAGCGCCAAGGGACTCTGCACGATCCTGCTCTGCATGCAGGGCACGCCGTACATCTACCAGGGGCAGGAACTCGGCATGACCAACGTCTCGTTCGAAAGCATCGACCATTACCGCGACATCGAGACGCTCAATGCCTACCGCGACCTCCGCGAACGGCACGGTTGGGACGAGGCGCGCGCCCTGGCGAGCGTCTACGCCCGTGGCCGGGACAACGCCCGCACCCCCATGCAGTGGTCGGGCGAAAAGCACGCGGGGTTTACCGAAGGCGTTCCCTGGATCGGGCTGAACCCCAACTACCCGGACATCAATGCCGCCTCGGCCGAAGCGGATCCGTTCTCCGTCTGGCACCATTACCGGGAGACCATCGCCTTGCGCAAGAGCCTGCCGGTTGTGCGGGACGGCACGTTCACCTTGCTCGACGCGGAGCACCCGACGGTTTTCTGTTACACGCGGGACGACGGCGTCACCCGGTTGTTGGTTGTGGGCCATTTCGGGCAGGAGCCGGAGACCTACCAAATTCCGCAGGCGTTTGTGGACGGGGAACTCCTGAGCAACAATTACACCTCTTGGGAGGTTGTGGGAACCGAAGCGCGCCTCCTGCCTTATCAGGCGGTGGTGCTCCGGGCGCCGGGCGCGACCGCGTCCCGCGGATGACAATTGGAAATGGACAAATGGTAAAAAAGGCGTGAATCATCCCGAGACGGATCCGACGTGCGTCGGGGTAGGTTAGACGCCCCGTCTGACAAA
>CAXUNV010000107.1:1825-11198 GCA_964252355.1 uncultured Chthoniobacterales bacterium
ATCCCGAGACGGATCCGACGTGCGTCGGGGTAGGTTAGACGCCCCGTCTGACAAAGGCGAGAAGGACCACAGCGGCGCGAACCACCCACGTTTCCGCCAGCCGCGCCCCGGGCAGCTCCGCCCGTTACCGGCGGGCCGCCGGTGCTCCGTTCGGCGCAACGCGCCATCGTCAACGCCCTACCCGGTTTTCGGGATCGACCCACGCCGGCAAAGCTTTCTTGGTGACCGCCTCACTCACCGGAAGATCGGGACGTTCCGGGTCGGCGCGTACCCTGGTCAGCAGCCCTTTCTCATCGCACTTCTGCTCCGTCATTACTTCTGCGTCGGAGTCGTACATGTTGTACGAGCGTTGGTCTTGTCGGCCATGTTCTCCCGACCGATGCCGCAACCTTCCCGTCAGCTCACCCCGCGAGAATCCGTTGAACCCTCGATACAAGCCTACCCTCAAACCAGTCATTCGGATTGGCTCTTAACGCTCTCCGTAATCGCATCGATCCGAACGGAAAAAAGACAATCAACAAGAAGCTTAATGGAGTTGGCACTCGCATTCCCATCGGAGAATTACCAGACACCTCCAATTCCCCCAATTCCCCGACCGTCCCAGTAGCGGCGACCGCGTTCTGGAGGGTTACCTCATCCGGGCTCATCATTGCCCCGAGCAATGGGCCCGGACGCACGGGAGGTGTTCCGAATTTGTGGCGATTTCGAGACGGTCGTTACCTTCTCAGCCCCATTTACAAGAGAAGCCACCGTTTTAAACGTACTCTATGGTCGATTTCGTACGCTAACCCCTGGATGGCGGGGGTTATTGGCCCCACTTGCCCGCGCGGAGCGCGGCGATTCACCACCGGGGGCGGAGCGGACGCGAACCCAAGCGCCGAGAATGGGCCAGCCTCCGAGAAGCTTGTCGGAGGCGGTAGTCAATAACCCCCTTCCCGGGTATTCAACACTCCCCAACCTACGAATGGGCGTGGCGTCTGCTAACCCGCACGATCTTTCAGGCACCGGCCACCGAGAGGGCAGGTCGACAGGTAATGATTGTACCTACATCCACGGCACCAGATCTCGACTTTACCTGCCGCCCAGGTAGCGCGATGCTGTCATTCCATGTAACGTTTGGGATTGAATTATGACAACGCTGAGACCGATCCTCGTCATTGCTCTTGCACTCATTGCAATTCACAGGGGCCATGCCCAGACACTGGGTTCCCCTTCGAAAACACCAGAATTGGTCAACCGCAGAATGTTCATTGACCCAAGTTCTAGCAGCGTGGCTCTGGGCAAGGCAAAGCTGATCGTCAGTCCTCTCGTTCAAAAAAGGGCCGTGTATACCGGCGATTACCAGCTCAAGGTCACCCCCTATTTTTTTAAAAGTCAGAATGGAGGCTTGGCCCTGGTGTCGTCAGGAGATCTGCTTACCAAATTATCCCAAGGGAAAGCGGTGGAGTTTACTGGAAAGGCAACAAATATCGCCGACGGCACGAGCAAGGTTGTCCGCGGGAAGGCAACCCCATCAACTCCTGACCAGGGCGCCGTCACTTTCTCGATTTCGACTGACAATGGCGAGATGGTGTTTGACACGTTCTACCACTTCGGGACTTAGTTCCTATCCGAATAACCCTGCGGCACGGTAGGACACCAAGCCGCGAACAAAGTGGAGGATGCCCAGGTAGTTGACGCTCTTTTTTGTCCAGCGTGTGAGCACGCCTCGAAAGCGGTTCATCCAGGAGTGGGTGCGCTCCACCGGCCAGCGACGCGCCTGTTGTCCGGCCTTCCGCTCGGCGGGCTGCGCGCCGCGTGAGCGGATATGGGCGACAAAGCCAAAGGCCTGCGGCAGCAGTCACACCTCCTCAAAGTCATAGCCTTTGTCCACACAAAGGTGTTGTGGAGCGTGGGCGCAGGGCACGGGCCGGTCAATCAGGCTGCTTTGGATGGTTTCAGCGTACACCTTGACGTCGTTCCTGTTGGCTCCGGCCGCGCACAGGCACACCGGTACGCCGTCGACTTCCGCGAGCAGCGAGCGTTTGGTGCCGCGCTTGGCTCGATCCGTGGGGTTCGGCCCGGTTTTTCCTCGGTCAGAGGCGCTTTAGTCATCACCCCGTCCATGGCCAGCCAAGTCCAGTCGATCCCGTTGAAGGCGTCGCACTCCGACAAGCCCGCCTGGCAGAAGCCGTCTTCGACCCATGCCTGAAAGCGGTCGTGGGCCGTCGAGCTGGGGCAAAGGCCGGTGGCCGAGGCTTTTCAAAACTTGGTCTGGAGTACCGGCGTGGTGTCCGTTGCCGAACGACACGCGCATGCTGGCCGAATCTTTGGCCGTTGAGACCACGAAATTGAAAGTCTCTTCAGGGTCATTAGCCGAATGCAGGACCGTTTCGCTGCCGGGTGTCGCCGGTGCTGAAAAGGCGGATTCTACCTTGGTTCTGAAGCACGTGATCTGCCTTTGCGCTGACGCGGCGTCGGCCTTTAGCCATGAGGCAAGCATGGACGCACAGCATGTTATCCAAACGACTTGCACCCGGTGTTTCCTCATGCGGTTAGGAGAAAACTTAGGCGTTCGAAGCAATGAACTCGGTACTGTCGGCGGTACCTGGGTCTAATGACGGCCATCACCGATATGCCTTGAGGCAGCGCGTTCTTGACCAGGGCGCCGCGGCGGCGTCTCGTGCCTCGCCTTGCCCTACCAAACGTAGGTGAAGGCGGCCGCAGCCACGTGGGGCGGGTGTCCCGCCTGCTTCGGCCTCTGCCATCTGCCACGCACGCGGCGCCTACCTACTGGTCGAGACGTCGGCGCTACGCTGGTGACGTCTTTTCGTCGGCGGCGCGGAGCGCAGCCCTCCCGGGATCACTTCCCTTCGTCGTCCGCAAGGCTGCGTAACGCTCTCCCCACTCCTCCGGTACCCGCACCACCTTCATCTCCGGCAGTTTCACGACCGCCAACGCCTGACGGCAGCTCACCAACACCTCGGACTCGCCCGCACGCCGAATCTCGAACCCGCACCAGAACCGGGTCCGGTCGAAACCGTCGAGCCAACCCCGGATCGTCAGGTGATCCCAAAGCTTTGCTGGGCGCCGGTAATCGATCTCGGTTCGGACGATCACCGGACACTCGCCGCCGTCCATCATCTCGCCCAGGCTGTAGCCAAGCTTTTCGGCCAGCAGCGATCGGTTGGTCTCGATGAACCGGAGGTAAGCGATGTTGTGCACGACCTTGCCCGCGTCCGTGTCGAAGAACATGACCCGAACCTCCGTTTCAAGTGAGGGCGCCTCCATGCCTTAGGTTAGTCGTTCGCGGACGGTGGCGCGGCGCGCAAAGCAAGTGCGTCCAACCGGGCTTCCACGGCTGCCAAATCACGCAACGGCAGTTCGCAGGCAAAGTTTTGGCAGAGGTAAACGACCGGACCACTCTCCGGTTCCGGCCGCATCTCGCGCAACGCCTCCACGTGGGTCTCCAGCCAACGTCGACCCTCGCCACCGTCGGCCAGCAGGACGACGCGGTGCGGGATGAACCTTTGCCGGATCGCCCGCAGGAACTCCGGCAAGCGTGGATCATCCGGGAACGCGGCCACGACGATCTGCGTCGGTTCTGCGACGATGCCCTCGATGGCCGTGAGCAGGTAAGGCAAGGCGGCCGGGACGCGGTCGAGGGTCTCCCCAAAGCTCGCCACCACCCGGGAGGCGGCATGCTGAAAGTTCTTTTCCCCAAAGATGCGGGCGAGTCTGGTTAAGTTGTTGGCTGCGACAGAGTTTGCCGCGGGCTCGGCCCCGTCGTGGTCATCCTTCATCCGGAACAGGATGTCGGACGCGCCCTCCGCCGTGTTGTAGAAGCCGCCGTTAGGATCCGTGAAGCGGGCGGTCATTTCCATCTGGAGTTCGCCGGCCCACCGCAACCAGTCGACGTCGAAGTCGCCCTCGTACAAATCGAGCAGACCTTGAATCAGGTCCGCATAATCTTCCGCAAAGGCAGGTACCGTGCCCGGCCCTTCCCGGTAGGAACGCAGCAGATGCGGGCCTGACACTTTCTCCCGGACGAACCGGGCAGCTGCCTGCGCCGCGCGGAGGTAACGCTCATCGCCGAACGTCTGGTGCGCTTTGGCCAGGGCAGAGATGGTCAGCCCGTTCCAAGCCGTGACTACCTTATCGTCCAAGTGCGGCCGGGGCCGGCTCTCCCGCGCCCGGAACAAGGTCTGTCGCGCGTTCGCGAGCAGCCGTTCGACCTCGTCAGCGGTGTGGCCGGTCAATTTGGCGACGAGTTCCGCGTCGTTTTGTACGAACAAGACGTTCTGCCCGCGCAACTCGCCGTGCGGATCGCTGTCGGCGCTCACGTTGCCGTCGCGTTCGACCCCGTATATCCGGCAAAACACCGTCGCTTCGTCGGCCGGCAGGAGGGCGGCGATTTCGGCGCGCGTCCAGACGTAGAACGCACCTTCACGTTTCTCCCGCGCATTCACCGACGGCAACGAGTCGGCGTCCTCAGCCGAATAGAAACCGCCCTCCGGACTGCGCAAAACCGACAAGGCGTACCCAAGCGTCTCGTGCACCACTTTCGCAAAGAGCGGTTCGGGACTGATCGCGTATGCCTCGCAGTAAGCCGCGACGAGTTGCGCTTGGTCGTACAGCATCTTTTCAAAATGCGGCACGTGCCAGCGCGCATCGACGGAGTAGCGGTGGAAACCGCCGCCGAGCTGGTCGTACATCCCGCCCAAAGCCATTTGGCGCAAGGTGTAGAGCGCCATGTCGAGGGCGGTGCGGTTACCGGTCCGGTGCGCATGCCGGAGCAAGAACGAGAAGACCGACGGACGCGGGAATTTGGGCGCCGGACTAAAGCCCCCCTCTTCAGAATCGAAACCGGCGGCCAATTGGCGGTAGGCGACCTCTCGCCATTCGAGATTGAGCGGGGTCGTTTCTTTGACCGCGCCTTCCAGATATTCCTTGATCGATTGGGCGACGTGTTCGCCTTGCTGAAGCAGTTTGCCGGGCGCCTCTTGCCAGAGGTGGGCCAACCGGTCGAGCAGGGTGCCGAACCCGGGCCGGCCGTAACGGTCCTCTGGCGGGTAGTACGTCCCGCCCAGGAACGGCTGCAGGGATGGCGTCAAGAACGCGCTCAACGGCCAGCCGCCCGCGCCGGTCGTGCTCTGCACGAAGAGCATGTAGACCCGGTCCACGTCGGGACGTTCCTCGCGGTCGACCTTGATCGAAACAAACGAGCGGTTCAACCGCTCGGCGATGCGGTCGTTCTCGAACGACTCGCGTTCCATGACGTGGCACCAATGGCACGTGGAGTAGCCGATCGAGAGAAAGATCGGCTTGTTCTCGACCCGGGCCCTCTCGAAGGCTTCGTCGCCCCAGGGATACCAGTCGACCGGGTTGTACGCGTGCTGCAGCAGGTACGGCGATTTCTCACCGATCAGGCGGTTGGGTTTGCGCTCGCCAGGCATGGGCCAACGTCCCACGTCACGCGACGGCGGTAAAGCTCACGCCACGACGCCACGACGCAAAACCTGCTAAGAAGCGATGTGTGGGGGTGTGGTCTGGTGTTCAGGAGCCTCCCTCAGCTCATGGCTCACAAGCCGTTGGCGATCCGGTGAATGCCGTCCTTCAGCATGGGAGACCCGAAGTTGATGAGCAGCCCCAGCTGCTTGTCCGACAGCCGTAAGTAGGTCAAAACTTGCTTGTGGTGCACGGGTTGCAGTTCTTCGACGGACTTGAGTTCCACCAAAGCGCCGTCACCGACGATAAAATCGGCACGGAACGCGTCATTGATCACCAAATCTTCGTAGCGCAGCGGGACCGGCACCTCTTGTGCGAACGGCAAACCGGCCTTCTACAGCTCGTAGGCAAGCACCTTTTGGTACACCGACTCGAAAAGCCCAGGGCCGGTTTTGCGATGAACCTTGAACGCCAACTCCACAACCACCTTCGCAAGCCCGTTGATTTCTGCGGATGTCATGACCCCATCCAACAGATACCGGTTTTTAAAGCAACACTTTGATTATCCGTTATTTTCTTTCTGATCTCCCATTCAGGGTACCTTTTGCGTCGTGGCGTGAGACCTCTTCAGCCCCCGTGGTGCCGCCGCGTGACGCGGGCGGTGATCCCGGTAAAGACTTCCCACGCGATCGTGCCCGCGCGTTCGGCGAGTTCCGTCGCGGTGACCTCCTCCCCACCCTGACGACCGATCAAGACGGCCTCCTCACCAAGTTCCTCTCGTCCCGCGCCGGACAGGTCGACCTTGATCTGATCCATCGTGACCCGGCCCAGGACCGGGCAACGCCGTCCCTTGATCAGGACCGCCGCGCCCCGATTCGACAAGTGGCGCGAATAACCGTCGCCGTAGCCGACCGCCAAAGTGCCCACCGGCATCTCGCGCGGCGTGATGAAGGTGCGACCGTAAGAGATGCTCCGGCCCGGGCCGAGCGTGCGCACGAGACTTACCCGGGTCTTCCAGACGAGCGCCGGCGCCAACCGGCCGGCGCCCTCCGGCACGGGCGAAGCGCCGTACATGGCGAGCCCGACCCGCACGATGTCCCCCGGCGCAGCCCGCTGGCCGAAACGCAGGACGCCGGCGCTGTTCAGCAGGGCGGCCGTGCCGGGCGGCAAACGGAAATGGTCGGTTCGTTCCCCGTCGAACCTGCGGATCTGGTCGTCGGTGTATGCCGGGTCTTCGTCCGGAACCGGCAGGTGCGAAGAGAGGGCGTCCAACCGCAAACTCGGGGCGCGACGGAGCGCCGCAGACGCCCCTTGAACCTCGTCGCCCCAAAGCCCGATGCGCCCCATCCCCGTGTCGATGGCCAAGTGCACAGGCAACGGCTCGCCGCCGGGCGGCACGAGTCCGGCGAAAGCTTCGACCTCGGCTGCCGTGGAAAGGGTGGGCACAAACCTGCCGGCAACCAGGGCTTCACGCTCTTCCGGCAGCGCCGGCCCAAGGACTAGGACCGGCAACGCCACGCCCGCGGCCCGCACCGCCCGCGCCTCCGTGACGTTCGCCACCGCCAGCAGGTCGGCTTCCCGCGCGGCGGCTCCGGCCACCGGTGCCAACCCGTGGCCATAAGCGTCGGCTTTGACCACCGCCGCCAAGCGGATGCCCGGTGTGGCCAACCCGCGTAGCGTCCGGAGGTTGTCCCGGATCGCGCCGAGGTCGACCTCAGCCCAGGAACGTGCCACCGGGTTCAAGCCAAACCCCCTTCCGGCGTTAACGCCGACCGGCGGGCGAGTGGGCCGACGTCGTGCGCCCACGCCCAACCCCACAGCGCCAGCAGGACGAGGTCGCGCCCGACGGCGCCGGGGACGCTGGTGCGTCCGAGCGCGGCGCCAAAGCAACCGCAGTCGATGGCGAGACCCCGCGCCCAAGCGCTCCCGAGCGCCCCGGCAAACAGCACCAGGGCGAAGCCGGCCAGGGCCAAGGCACCCAGGCGCAAGCGCGGCACGAACACGCCGAAGCCGCACAGGAGTTCCAGCCAAGGCAGCCAAAGGGCCAAGACCACCGCACCCGGCCAGGGGACCAATTGATAACGCATGATTTCTTCAGCGAACCCGTTTGGGTCGACCAGTTTGGCGATCCCAGCCAACCCGAAGGTTAACCCGACGCAGGCGCGGCACGCGAACGCGGCCCAACCGGCCAGGAGAGCGGGGGTGATTCGCATAAGCATAGAATCGCCGGCGCGTGTCCGCCTACCGCGTGGGATGCCGGCTCAGCCAGCCTTCCCAACCGCCTTTCAGCACGTAGACGGGATCAATGCCGATATTCCTAAGGCGAGCCGCGACCTCCTCCGCCAAGTGGCACGAGGACGCCCCGCAGTAAACCAACACTTTTTGTCCTGGTTTCCAACCATCTAGGAAGGCGGGGAACCCGGCGTCCCATCCTGCCAAGTCGAGGTGCAGCGCGCCCGGGACGTGGCCTTGGGTGAAAATGTCGGCCGGACGCGCGTCAACCCAGAGGGCGCTGTCCCCCCAACGTTCCGCCGCATCGAGGCTGACTTCGCCCGGTCCCAACACGTCTCGCTGCCACGGCGGCCGGCGGGGGTGAACAGCCGCGCTCACCAGTGCCAACGCCGCGCTGAGCGTCAGGAGGAGCAGGGCTTGCGACCAGGCACGGCGGCGCACCCGCGGGCCCTGTGCAGGGATGCGGACCGGCACGCCGGGCGCGGCCGACGGTTCACTTGATGCGGGCGTAGGCGTAGTGCGCCTCCGGGTTGTCGGCCGGGTAATCGGTCTTGATCAGGAGCGTCGCCCCGTCCGGACGGGAGGTGTCCGATGGCGTGACGCGCACGGTTGCTTCGCGCCCCGGCAGGCTCTCCACCACCGAGATCCCGATCGCCGGCGTGTCGGTGACGACCGCCACGATCTTCGCCGGCGAGCCGTCCGCCACCGACACCCGGATGGTTTTGGCTTCGGGCTTTTCGCCCACGCGCCAAAGCACCATCTCCGGCTCGACCTTCACCGTTTCAGGGATCTCCACCGTCAGCCGCAAAACCGCGGGTTTATCCGGCGCTTCTTTCGTGGTGACCAGGATGGCCTTCTCTTGGTGACCCACCCGGCCGGCCACGTCGAATTTTGCCTCGATCTCCCCGGATTCGCCCGGCAGATAATCCTTCTTGTCCAGGGACGCCGTGGTGCAGCCGCACGAGGTGCGCACGGCGTCGATGGTCACCGGGGTTTTGCCTTCGTTGGTGAACCGGAAATGGGCCTGGACGGTGCGGTCGGTCGGCTTGGCCGAGAAGGATTGCTCGGGGTTGTCCCAACGCAGGTCGGCCCAGGCCGGGCTCGCGAGCGTCAGAAAGAGGAGGGCGGCGACGGCTTTCATCAAACCGGAGATTCTCCCTAAAACGGGCGGGATGCAACGCGCCGGCGGGCAGGAGCGAGACAAGCGGCGGGGGTTGTCCCCCACGACGGCTCCGTGGTATCTTTTCGGCAGGCTCGCCATGTACCAGATCGTCTTCAACGAGATCAGCGCCGCGGAGATGGCCGCCATCCCCAAAGGGTTGCAGCTGGAGTTGTTGGCCGAGTTTCAGTTCCTCCCGGATGACCTGGACCAACTCGAGTCCAAGGCCTACGGAATCATCGAGCGCGAAGGCAAGCGTTTGTACCGCTACCGGGCGCACGATTACCGGATCTACTTCGAGCGAAGTCCCGAAGGCGTCGTGGTTCACCGGGTGCTGCACAAAAACACCATCCGCGATTTTTTATTCCGATCGAAGCTGCCGACCGGCGAAGACGAAGGATTGAAGCGCTCGTCGGAGTTTTGGCGCTTGATCGAGGAAGGCGAACGGACGCAGCGGTAGGGGCGAGGCAACGCGTTCCTCGTTCCGAGGTCTCTCGTCCCTGATCTCTGGTCGGGGAGCGATCCGCACGGGCGGCGGCGTGGCCCGCCCGCAAC
>CAXUNV010000108.1:0-11176 GCA_964252355.1 uncultured Chthoniobacterales bacterium
GCCTCGCCCGCGTCTCGCCCCACCCATCGCACAAAACCGACAGACAAGGGCAAGGCGAGTGACACGAGACGCGGCCGGTAACGGGAGACGCCGACCTGAGACCCGGCCGAAACGAAGGTGGAGCGCGCCGCAGGCAACGTCCGTGCCTTTGTCAGAGCGAAGCTCCAACCCACCGCACCGCACGCCGGGACCATCCTGGAGCGGCTCCGCCGGGAAGCCTTTGCCCCCCTTTGCCATGTTCGATTGCCCTTTGGCCTGCGCGCCACGTCATTGTCGCCGACGATTTTCAAAGCGTGGTGCGACGGGCCAACGCAGGTTCCGTGGACACACGACCAAGGGCTTGGTCGAGGCTGAGGGCGCCTGAGCCGTGGCAGGCGATGTAAAGGAAGATGAAGCAGTAGAGGACCGCCAGTTCGCCGTGGTTGACGATGGGAAAGAATCCACCTTTGGCGTGAACCATGAAGTACGCGACGGCCATCTGGCCGCTGGCCAGGAACGCGGCCCAGCCGCCGAACAAGCCGAACGCCACCAACAGACCGCAGACCAGTTCGATGACGCCGGCGACGCTCGGCAGTGAACCGAGGGGCGCCTGCATCTTTGGATCAAACATGCCGAAGAGGTGCGCGCAGCCGTGGCAGACGAACATCAAGCCGGCGATGATGCGCAAGAGGGCGTAAGCGAAGGGAGAGTATCTGCCGAGGATGCGTTCCATAATGGTGGGATAAGTTGGCGTGGGTAGATCGGCTGGTCGGTGCGGCCCGGCTCGAGCCGGAACCTTAGTCCGACGGAGGGAACGCCGCGCCGGCGATCGCCGAAATACCTTCACGCCAGCCGTCGCGCTCCCTCCGTCGGCACGGACCGTATCACAGACAAAACCCGGTTTTCCGATTAATGCAATCGACGCGGGCACGTGCGTTTTCCGCACGCTTGCGCTAAGGAAACGCGGTGTTCGTCGCGACGCTCGCCGATCGGCTCGATACCCCCCTTTTTCGATTCAGTGGCCTGGAGATTACCCCCGAAAAGCTCGCATTACTGGCGTGCTGCCTGTTGGCCGGGCTCGGCCTGTCGGCTTGGCTGCAAAGCGAGCGGGTGGCAGCCCGCCTGCACCGCATCGGCTTGGACCAAGGCTTTTTTGCCGTGGTCCGGTTCGCGTTGAGCCTCGCCTTGGTGGTCGGGTTCATCGTCTTCGGGCTGAACCTGATCGGTTTCCAGATCCCCTGGGAAGCGAAGATCACCGGGCTCAACCTCAGCCTCGCCCAAATCTTTCGGCTGATCTTCGTCGTCCTGTTCGTCCTCTGGCTCTCCTCGTTCTTAAAACAACGCCTGGTGGTCCGAGTGTTGAACCGGAGCGGCCTGGACCCGGCGCTCCGCTTCGCCATCGCGCAGGTGACGGGTTACGCGATCATCCTGCTGGGCGTGCTTCTCGCCATCCAGAATACCGGGATCGACCTGTCGACGCTGACGGTGTTTGCCGGGGCGCTCGGCGTCGGCATCGGCCTAGGCCTGCAAAACATTTCGAGCAACTTCATCAGCGGCCTGATCATCCTGGCCGAACGCCCCATCAAGCTTGGTGACCGGGTCGAGGTGAACGGCGTGGCCGGTCAAGTGGTCGGCATCCGCGCCCGGAGCACGACGGTGGTTACCAACGACAACATCACGTTGATCGTCCCGAATTCGGCCTTCATCGAGCAGACCATCACCAACTGGAGTCACGGAGACCAGAAGGTGCGTTTTCGCATCCCGGTCGGGGTCGCGTACGGCAGCGACCTGGAAGCGGCCAAAGAGGCGTTGCTGGAGGTGGCCCGAAGTCACCCCGGCGCGCTCGCCGACCCGGCTCCGACGGTCTTTTTCGAATCTTTCGGCGACAGCGCGCTCAACTTCGAGTTGGTGGTCTGGAGCGTGGAAATGAGCCACCGCCCGCGCCGCTTCCGGAGCGACCTCAATTTCGGGATCGAACGCGCGTTGCGGGCCCGCGGGATCGAAATCCCGTTTCCCCAACGCGACCTCCACCTCCGGACCGGGGGCCCGCTCGCCGGCCGGGGCACCGACTGAGGAGGGATGCCCCAGGCGCGGCAGCACGCGCACGTCTGCCCACCCGCCGCAGCCGCTTCTGCCTTGGCAGCACCGACGGGCGGCGTTACCCTGCGTTCATGACCTGGGCGGAAGCGTGCGAAGACCCAATCTTGCGAGATCTGCCGTTCAAAATCGAGCTGAACCGCTGGGGACAAGTGGTGATGAGTCCGGCTAAAAACAACCATGCGTTCCTGCAAGGCAAAGTCGCTACCTTGTTGGGACGATTGCTGCAAGACGGGCAAGTTTCGGTCGAACAGCCGGTCGAGACCGCTGACGGCGTCAAAGTGCCCGACGTCTCGTGGGTATCCCCAGCCTTGTACGAACGGCTGAAGGGGCAGGACACCTCGGACGTCGCTCCCGAAATCTGTGTGGAGGTGGTGTCGCCCTCCAACATCGCCGAGCAGATGAAGGAGAAGCGCCAGCTCTATTTTGAGCGCGGCGCGCGCGAGGTCTGGCTGGCCAACGCCCATACCCGCCGCGTGACGTTCTTCGGTCCTGGGGGCCCAATCGTCCGCTCGGCGCTCTGCCCGGACTTCCCGGCGATGGTGCCGGAGTAGGAGGCAGCCAACGGGTTGCGGCGCCCTCCCAAGCGCTCAAGGCGGAATCGGCCTAACCACTCGCACGGGGTTTACCGGCCGGCGCCGCCAAGTGGTCGTCGTGACAAGGCTGCCGGCTCAGGGCCTATCGGTATCGTCAGGATACTCAGGCTCAAGGCGAAGGAGGGTCGCCAGCAGGCTACCGCCGACTTTTCCTTCCTCGCCGAACAGCCGTCGTTGTACCTCGATGGCCACCGGCAGCGCGTGGCGGAGCGCCGTCAACCCGGCCGCGGTGACTTCGACGCGCTTGGCGCGTTCGTCGGATAAGCTGCGCGTCCGCGCCACCAAACCCTTGCCCTCCAGCACCTTCAGCATGTGCGAGACCTGCATCGGGTGGATGTCGCCGGACCGGGCGAGTTCCGCTTGGGTCGCCGCCCCGCCCGACCGGCCCAGCCAAGCGGCCATGGTGAGCGTCGTGAACTGGAGGTGGGTCAGGTTAAGCGGTGCGAGGGCCCGGTCGATCTCCCGTTGAAAACGGTGGACGACGCGCCAAAGCACGAAGCCGACCGCGTTCTCCGGCGCGCCGAGCGAGACGGTTTCAAAGAGCTCGGTGAGGGCGCGCGCGTCGTTACCCATGCCGCGGGACCATAGCCCAGCCGCGCCGGGGAAAAGCACGCTTTCGCCGGATCCGCGCCCTGCCGCCCGGCAAGGCCGGCAGATAATAAATACATTTACTGTTTGGCCGGGCGATGCGAGGACGTGTGAACGGCACGGCAGGTCCACCCCTCCGGCGCGCCGGACGACGTAGCCTCCCGCGCCCGCCGGCAAACCCATCCGCCAAGCAGCGCCCGCGTACCTATGAAACTCGACATCGCTTTCTGGAACTACGACCGGACCCGTCCCCTGTCGGATGGAACCGTCCAAATCGAGGGCGTCGAGCCCCGCTTCCACACCGCCCGCATCGTCCCCGAGATCTTCGGGAGCATGATCCGGGATCGCGCCTACGACGTCTCGGAGCTCGGGTTGACCTATTTTCTGCGGACCATGGACTTTGACGACCCGCCGTTTCTCGCCATCCCGGTGTTTCCGAACCGGTGCTTTCGGCACTCGGCCATTTACGTCAACAAGGCCAGCGGCATCAGGCGGCCGGAGGACCTCGCCGGCAAAACGGTCGGCGAACTCGCGTTCTATGGCCACGACGCCGGCGTGATGCCGAAGGGCATGCTCTCCGACGAGTTCGGCGTCACGCCCGACCAATGCCGCTGGGTGACCGGCGGCATCGACTTCCCGATGGAACCGATCGACTACGTGCCCCAGCCGCACCCCGACGGCGTCGACGTGACCCGGGCGCCGGATGGCGCCGACCTGGGCGAGATGCTGGAAGCTGGAGAGATCGACGCGCTCATCTCGGCCGACGTTCCCAAGTGCGTGCTCCTAAAGTCGCCCAGGGTCGGCCGGTTATTCGAGGACTACGAGACCGCCGAGCGCGGCTACTACCGGCGGACGGGCATCTTCCCGATCATGCACACGGTGGTGGTCAAGAAGGAGCTCGCCTCCGAGCACCCGGGAGTCGTGAAGGCGGTTTACCAGGGTTTCTGCGAGGCGAAGGACGCCATGGCCGAGCAATTGGTCAAGGGCATGACCTTCAACAACATGGCGACGATGGTTCCGTGGCTAAGCCAGCTTCTTGGCGAGGACCGCGACCTGCTCGGCGACGATTGGTGGCCTTATGGACTTGAGGCCAACCGGAAAGCGATCGACACCTACCTTCGTTACCACTTCGAGCAGGGGCTCTCGAAGCGGCGGATGACCTGCGAGGAGATCTTCGTGCCCGAGTTCCTCGAGGCGTGACGACCATGAAGATCGTCGGCCCGGAGGGGCACTTCGTCACCCCGGATGCGCTCGACGCGTGACGCGCGCGCCGTTTCCTCAAACAGGCGGACCTCGCCGACGCCGACCGGAAAAAATTGCGTCCGGCAACTGGGACCGGCTCCGCGCGAGTATCCGCCGCTGAGTCCGGTGGGCGGGTGGACCACCGTTGAAGGAGGAGGGTGGATGAGCACCCTGACATCCAAGGTCGGCTGCTCGCGCTACGACCACGCACAGGCGCTGTTCGACGGCGTCGACGCCAGCTTCGAGAGCGCCCCCGTCGTCTCCGAACGGTTCGAGCGCATGGTCAGCGACCGCGCGTTCGACGGGTGCGAGATGGGCATGACCGTGTACCTGCGCACGCTCGACATGGACGACCCGCCGTTCGTCGCGCTGCCAAACGCGCCCGCTGACGTTGCTTGGGCTTGGGCTTGACCACCGGGAAGCGCACCTCCTTTCCACACAGGCGGCGGAAGGCGTGCTTGGCCGCACCTGCATAAGCACTCCTTCAGTTCGAGATCGGGCGGGAACGCGCCGCCGATGCACTTCAAAGCGTAAGGGTTAAGTAGACGGAATCGAACCCTGCATTCCGACGTCGAAAGGATCGGCGGTGTCCACATCCTCACCTTTAAGCATAGCCGTCCTAGGAGGCGGCAAGATCGGTGGCGCCTTCGCTTTCCAGCTCGCTCGCTCCGGCGGCCACGACGTGACCGTCATCGCGCGACCGGACTCGCCGCGGCTTCGAGAGCTGCAGCGGGACGGAGGAGTTATTGATGTCGAGGGCAAGCGGGCTGACGTGCGAGTGATGGAAGTTCTCGACGAGCAGACGCCCTACGACCTCGTGATCGTCACGCTGCTCGCCCACCAGCTCGACGCCGTGCTGCCGACCTTGCAACGCAGCGCCGCCAAGGCCCTCCTTTTCATGTTCAACCAGTTTGAGCCCGAGCGATTGCAGGAGGCGTGCGGCGCAGAGCGCTGCTCCTTCGGGATGCCGTTCGTCCAAGCCATGCTCGTCGAGGGCGGCAGGTTGAGAGTCACCTTCGGGGCCGCTGGCCAAAAAACGATCCTGGGCCGGCCGCAATGGGTCGACCTTTTCAACGAAGCCGGCCTGCCCGCGAAGCTGGAGACCAAGATGTGTCTGTGGCTGCGCTGCCACGTTCCGATGTGCGTCGCGTTCGAGAGCGCTTCGGTTGCCGGCGTGCGGCGGGACGGCGGGGCGTCGTGGAGCGAAGCGATGACCCTCGCGAGGGGAGTGCACGAAAGCTTCGCACTCATCAGAGGGCTCGGCTTCCCGATCTACCCGCAATCGAAGACTCGGATCGGCGCGTGCCCCGCCTGGGTCGTGGCGGCGATGCTCTGGAGCATGTCGCGCGTCAGGTCCTTTCGCGACCTGCTCGCCTCCGGCAAGAACGAGTGCGGGGCGCTGATCGATGCAATGGTGGTGGCCGCACCGCGTGCGCAGCCCCCGGTGGTCGAATCCAAAATTCTTGCGATGAAACCTTGATGCGGGGATCGTTCGCGCCGCCGGTCGGACACGCGTCCCGTGATCGGCTTTCGGCTGACACGGGCCGCTGGGATGTCGCGCTCACCTCGCCAACATAGACACCGTCGTCATCCACCCCGTCGGCGTTGGCCGATTTCTCGCCGCGGAAAGTGGCCTCGATCTCGCCTTCAAACACGGTAAAAGACTCCTCGAAATCGTGGCGGCAGGGGGGAGGGGCAGGCCAGGCAAACCGGCCCGGGCAGTGAACCCTCATGCAACGGTAGCTCGGTGTCGCCTGCGTACTCCGCGGATTTTCAGCGGACGATCAACAGCGAGTCGGTCGGGTTTTGCGTGCTCCCAGACGGCGTCATCGCCCGCGCTGCCCAGTCCCAGGTCGTGGACGTGTGCGCTGCCAGGAAAGCTGTCGTGCAACAAACAGACCAACTTCAGCGATAAATTCTCATCGAACAGCAGCCTCATTCACCGACGAGGGTGACGGTTCGGCGTTCGGCCTCTGCCGCGTAGGCGAGGCATGCCGTGGATCTCGGCATGGCTCATGCCGGAGGCAAGCATCTCCAAAACCTCGTAAACGGTGATCCGCAGACCCCGGACGCAAGGCTTGCCACCGCGCTTGCCGGCCTCGACCGTCACGATTGAACGGTAATCAACCATTGCGATTGGACATCCGACTTCCCGGGCCTATCCGCAACGGGAATCGCTCAGGCAGCGTCGGGTCCCAGGCGCTCGCCGCTGTAGAGGGGAGGGCGTTCGGCGTCCAGCGGCATCATGCGTGTGAGGCGCGGGGCTTAAGGCGGGCAGACGTGCGACGAACCGGAGCCGCCGCGGCTGACCACGCCGAGCGTTTGGCGGCAGGCGACCCCCGCTTGACCAACGGGCAGGTCGACCGAGCGCTTCCCGCATCGTTCTCAGGTGCGCGGCTTTTTCAGAACGCGTCGCGGTCTCGCACCAAAATGCGGCGAACGACCGCCCAACGATGGTTCGGACAAAGATAACGGCAACTCGGGCAGGAAACGGTCATTTTGCCGCCATGCGTTTATCTACTGCTCGGTGATGGAAAGAAACAGAAACGGGAAGTCAAAGAACCCAGAGAGCGGACACGCTTGTGCCGGCGCCTCAGCCGACTAAAACCATCACGACAAGTGGTCTGAATAACTCTTATTTCGGAGGTAACAGACATGGCAGCTAAAACGGTAGGCGCGCTCGAAGGAAAGTTGGGTTTCTTGGGCACCATCGGGGTTCGGTTCATGATTGACGGCAAGGAAGCCGGTGACCGGTTCTCGCTAGTGGAGCACCCGATGTCGCCGCGCGCCTTGGCCTCGCCGCTGCACCGGCACACGCGCGAAGACGAATACAGCTACGTCCTCCAGGGGCGCCTTGGTGCACTGCTCGGCGACGACGTGGTGTTTGCCAATCCGGGCGATCTGGTCTTCAAACCGCGCAACCAATGGCACGCGTTCTGGAACGCGAGCGACGAGCCCACGAGCATCCTTGAGATTATTTCGCCCGCCGGTTTCGAACATTTCTTTCACGAGCTTTCCGACTTGGGCGGCGTCACCGCCTTGCCTGCGGCCGCGATCCACGGGCTTTGCGGCCGGTACGGCTTGGAGATGGATCTGGAGAGTGTGCCGGACCTGTGTCAACGCTTCGACCTGCGCTTTCCCGGTGAGCCGGTATCGCTGGACGCGCTGCGCGCGACGTCGGGTTGGCCGACGCCCATACCCGCCGCGTGACGTCCTTCGGGCGGGCTGCCCGGAGTAGGAGACAAAAGCCATGCTAACTTTGACGACGATAGCCGAGGTAAAAAGCCATTTTGGCAAAGAAGCCGAAGTTAAGCAGTTACTCACCGCCCTGCTTCAGCCGGTCCGCGAAGAAAAGGGCTGTATCAGTTTCGATCTTCATGTATCGCACGACGACTACAGCCTCTTCGTGCTCATCGCGGTTTGGGAGAGCTACGAAGCGTGGAAGAAGCACATCGACTCCGCCCGGATGCGAGCACTCCTGGAGGAGTCAAAAACCGAGCGTTCCCATGAGCTGGTCGCCTCCTGGAACTCCTACGGGGTCGACAAACTCTCTTAGGCGGACGGAACCAACCGGCCGACGCAGCCGCTTGAGACGTGTCGTCTATAGGCCAGAACTAACGATTACGGGACAGTATTTTCTGATGGAAATCGAGCTTAATCCTCTTCATGACGCCTTAGGTGTCATTGATCTCCAACCAGCCTTTATGCCTGGTGGTTCACTGCCAACCCCCAAGGGCAAGCTCGTTATTCCAGTGGTTAACCGATTGCTTCAGCTGCCATTTGGGTTTCGTTTCGCAACACAGGATTGGCACCCGCCGAGGCACGTATCGTTTGCCTCTAGCCATCATGGCTACAAACCAAAGCAGTCATTAAGCCTCGACTATGGCCCACTCACTTTGTGGCCTGACCATGCCCTGCAGGGCACAAAACAGGCCGATTTACACAAGAAGCTTGACATGACGCTCATTGATTTGGTGATCCGGAAGGGTACGCGGCCGGATGCAGATGGTTTATCAGCCTTTAGTGATCAAGGCGGAAAGTTCCGATCAGGTCTCACCTCCTTCTTGCGAGAGCGTGGCGTCCGGAGAGTCTTCCTGGCCGGTCTTGCTCTCGACTTATGTGTAGCTGCATCGGCAATAGACGCCGCGCAAGAGGGCTTTGCGACTTACGTCGTTGATGACGCGTGCCGCCCAAGCAAGCCAGATTTGGTTGAGGAAACGCGCCAAAGGCTCGAACGTGGAAACGTGACCGTGATTAATGAGCGAGATCTTGGTGGGCGGAGCGTGTTGCGCAGCTAGATCGGTTCGTTGTTCAGGGGCTAGAACGCGGTCTTTGGGGATGCGTGGGAGTTTCTGCAGCCGTGTACGCTCTGATGTCCGTTTTCAAGGACGAGGGCGTGCATCTCCGCCCGCGGTCAGCGGTGGTTTGGTGCGGATAAGCGCGCAGGGGAAGAGGCAGGGCCTGTAGACGTCGGTGATCAAGCTCTAATGCGCGGGTTGGCGACCGCAGTTCCGAGTATGCGTCCGAGGCGTTCCCTGTCTAACCTTGGCTTTGGCCAATTTTGGGGCAGGCTGACAAGGGTTGGGTGGCGGAGCCTTAAGCTGGCGCGTCCCCGCCAAGAGACACCACCATGCCCCGCCTGCCGCCCCGCTTCGCCGCGGTGATCCTAGCGTTCGCGCCGCTGTTCTTTCAACGGAATTGGCGGCACGCTGAAGTGCTGCTGACCGGTGCCATCTTGGCGCCAGGCAAGCGCACCGTGACCAGCCTTTTGCGCATTATGGGCCTCGCGCGCGAACGACGGTTCGTCAACTACCATCGCGTGCTCAACCGTGCCGAATGGAGCGCGCGGGCCGCATCGCGTGTGCTGCTGGGACTGCTGCTCGACGTTTTCGTGCCAACCGGGCCCGTCGTGCTGGGCATCGACGACACAATCGAGCGTCGACGGGGCAAGTGCATTGCGGCCAAAGGCATCTACCGCGACCCGGTGCGCTCCAGCCATGGGCATTTCGTCAAGGCAAGCGGCCTGCGCTGGCTCAGCCTCATGCTCCTGGCCCCGATCCCCTGGGCAGGACGGGTGTGGGCGCTGCCGTTCCTGACAGCGCTTGCCCCCTCGGAGCGCCACTGCCAAGAGCGCGGACGGCAACACAAGAAGCTGACGGATTGGGCTCGGCAGTTGGTGCTGCAAGCCCGCCGCTGGCTGCCCGGCCGCAAGCTGGTGATGGTGAGCGATAGCGGCTTTGCCGCCTTGGGACTCCTGGCAGCGCTTAGCCGCCGCGGCGTGGCGTGCATCACCCGCCTGCGCCTCGACGCTGCGCTTTACAACCCGGCGCCGCCCCGCCTGCCCGGCACCAACGGACGACCTCGGACCAAGGGCAAGCGCCTGGCAACCCTGTCCACGGTGCTGGCCGACCCAACCACGCCATGGGAATGCGTCACAGTAACGGGATGGTATGGTGGCGGAGAGCGTGTCGTCGAGATCAGCACCGCCATCGCCGTCTGGCGCCATAGCGGGATGCCCGTCGTCCCAATTCGCTGGGTGCTGGTGCGCGATCCCCTCGGTCGCTTCGATCCGCAGGCCCTGCTGTGCACCAACCCCGCCCAGGACCCCGTGCAGGTCCTGCGCTGGTTTGTGCAGCGCTGGCAGCTGGAGGTTACCTTCCGCGAGGTCCGCGACCACCTCGGGGTGGAGACGCAGCGCCAATGGTCAGACAACGCAATCGCACGCACGACACCCTGCCTGCTCGGCCTGTTCTCCCTGGTCGCCCTGCTGGCCGCGCAACTCACGCCGCAAGCACGCCAGGCTGTTGCGACCAGCGCGTGGTATCGCAAGCGCCGCCCCACCTTCTCCGACACGCTCGCCGCCGTGCGCCGCGAGTTCTGGCGCGAACAGGGTTTCGCCATGTCTCACTCCGCGTCGAACATGCAAAAACTCCGACCGGCACTCCGCGAAGGCATCACCTACGCGCTCTGCCATGCCGCATAATGGCCAAAGCCAAGCTTAGAACTTAGTCATGCGCCTCCTGTTCACTTTCGCTGGCGGCGTCGGCCACTTCCTTCCCTTAGTGCCAATTGCCCGCGCGATGGCCGCCGACGGTCATGACGTCGCTTTCGGCGCTCAAACTGCCCTGTTGCCCACCGTCGAGCAGGCGGGCTTCGACGTTTTCGACGTGGGTGGGCAAACCCTCCGCAAGGCGGCGGTCCGCACGCCGTTGCTCGAACTCGACATGGAACGGGAATACCGGGCGGTGCGCGAGGGCTTCGCCGGCCGGGTCGCCCGCCAACGCGCTCCCGCCATCTTGGACCAGGCGAAACGTTGGAGGGCCGATCTGCTGGTGTGCGATGAGATGGATTTCGGCTGCCTCATCGCCGCGGAACGCCTCTCGATCCCGCACGCCACCGTCCTGGTCATCGCTTCCGGACGGTTGACGAGGCGGGATTTGGTGGCGGCTCCCTTAGGTCAGCTCCGTGCCGAGCACGGACTGCCGCCGGACCCGGACTTGGCGATGTTGAGCCGCCACCTCGTGCTCGCGCCGTCCCCCCCGAGCCTGCGCGACCCGTCCAGCCCGCTTCCGGCCACCGCGCACGCCTTTCGCCCGGCGTCGCCCGCAGGCACTCCACCGCCCGCCTGGCTCTCCAACCTCTCCGGCAAGCCGCTCGTTTACGTGACCCTCGGG